>NZXC01000055.1 GCA_002701785.1 Fidelibacterota bacterium | reverse complement strand
AATAGCCTTATCTAAATTGTAATATTTACCACCATCACTGAAAGAATCAGGTGTTACATTTACTATGCCCATAATTAATGTGGGCGACAGATGATTATTAATGTTTTTAACTAGCGATGAATTAATCAATATAAATAATAAAAAAAAATATCAATTTATGCAGATAGTAAATACTAAAGATCCATATTAAGATTTAGATGGTTTTTTAGTAGAACTTTTCTTTGGAGTCTTAACTTTAGAATTATTTTTAACTGTATTAGCAGATCCATTCATTTTCCTCCTACGCAATATTTTGCCATCGATGAGTTTTTGAACATCATTTTGATCAATTGTCTCATGCTTAAGTAATGCATTTGCCATTGCATGCAAAATTTTCTCATTCTTTCTTAAAATATTATCAGCAGATTTTTCTGCTTTTCTTATTATTTTCACAACTTCTTTATCAATTAATTTTGCAGTTGTTTCACTATAATCACGATGAGACTGTATTTCTCTACCCAAGAATATTTCTTCATTCTTTTTTCCAAAAGTCATAGGACCTAAATCTTCGCTCATACCCCATTCACAAACCATTTTCCTAGCTATCCCTGTTGCCTGCTCAATATCATTGCCTGCTCCTGTTGTCAATTCACTAAAAATCATTGTTTCAGCAGCTCTACCACCTAGTAAAATAGCTAAGCGTCCTTCAATGTATTCCTTTGAATAAGTATGTTTTTCATCAATTGGTAATTGCGTTGTAACGCCTAGAGCTCTACCTCTTGGGATAATTGTTACCTTATGTATTGGGTCTGCTCCAGCAGTTAAAGTTGCAACTAGCGCATGGCCTGATTCATGGTAAGCAGTAACTTTCTTCTCTTCATCAGATAGAATAACGCTCTTTCTTTGGATTCCAATCATAACCTTATCTTTGGCTTCATCAAAATCATCCATATCAACTGATTTTTTCTTTTTTCTAGCTGCTAACAATGCTGCCTCATTTACCAAGTTTGCTAGATCTGCACCAACTAATCCAGGTGTACCTTTAGCTAATTCTTCCAATTTTACTTTACGTTTATTAATAATAACTTTTTTTGTATGAACTTTAAGAATACCTAAACGACCCAGATAATCTGGAGCATCAACAATTATTTGTCTATCAAATCTTCCTGGTCTTAAAAGTGCCGGGTCTAGAACGTCAGGTCTATTAGTTGCTGCTAGAATAATGACAGATTGTTCTGAATTAAACCCATCCATCTCAACTAGTAGAGCATTTAAAGTTTGTTCTCTTTCATCATGTCCACCACCAAGACCTGCTCCTCTTTGTCTACCAACTGCATCTAACTCATCAATGAATATAATACACGGAGAATTTGTTTTACCTTGATCAAATAAATCACGTACCCGTGATGCTCCAACACCAACAAACATTTCAACAAAGTCAGCACCACTTAAACTGAAAAAAGGCACATCAGCCTCACCTGCAACAGCTCTTGCAAGAAGCGTTTTTCCCGTTCCTGGTGGTCCAACTAATAACGCTCCTCTCGGAATTTTTGCCCCTAATTTTTCAAATAGCTCAGGATGTTTTAAAAAATCTATAACCTCTTTCAATTCTTCTTTAGCCTCAACACAGCCAGCAACATCATCAAATGTTATTTTTTCCATATCAGACGTCCAAATTTTTGCTCTGCTTTTACCAAAATTAAAAATACCTTTCATTCCACCTGCGCCTGACTGCATCCTTCTTAGAATAAAAATCCATACTGCTATAATTAATAACCAGGGAAGCATATTTAAAAAGTATCCTGTCCAATCTATAGACTGCTGCTTAAAACTATAATCAACACCATAATTATTCCATTCTGACATTATTTCGCGATCAATAAAAGGAATAATAACTTTAAACTTTGTTACATTTTCAATGGGTCCTACCTCAGATATTATTGTCTGAGGTGTTTCAAGCTCTCCTGTAAAAACATCCTCAATAATTGTTGCTTTACTAATAAGATTATCTTCTAGTAATGCTCTATATTGATAATACTGAATTTCTATAGCTTTTTGGTCAGCAGAAGTAAATAGTCCTGATAAAAAGATTGCAGTAATTAGTATAAACACCCAAATAAAAGATGTTTTTCCAGCTCTTTTCCATTGAAATTCGTTGTTCTTATTATCTTTATTATCCTGATTTTTCATTTTACTATTTGAGGAATCAATGTTTCCATTTCGTTTTGTCATATTTTATTTTTCCAATCTATAAACTGCCGGTAAGTGTCTAAAATCTTGCTCATAATCTAACCCGTATCCTACAACAAAATCTGGTGCAATTTCAAACCCAATTATATCTATTGGTAAACTTAATTTTGCAATATCTGGCTTTAGCAATAAAGTTATAATTGATATACTTCGTGGCGAAGCCCCTCTAAGTCTTTTCACAAGAAATTCAATTGTTAATCCTGAATCAATTATATCCTCTACAATAACAACATGTCGGTTTGTAATATCAGCGGATATATCTTTTAATAGCTTTACTGTTCCAGTAGTATCCTGACCTTTATAACTTGATACTTTAATAAAATCTACTTCACAATTAATACTAAGATTTCTAACCAAATCTGATATAAAAATAAAGCTCCCATTTAATACACCAATAAATATTGGTTTTTTATTACCAAACTTATTTGATAACTCGGCAGCTATCTCTTGTACCCGTTTTTTTATAGCAGTCTCATCAATAATTTCTATTAGTTTTTTTTTATTAATTTCCATTACAAATATATCATTACTTAAAAATAAATTTTCCAAATTTACGAGTCTTAGATGTGATCTTTATATCATCACTGATTCTTCTACCACAAACCCAAATTATTCTATTACCATCTAATAATAGCCACTGGTTGTTTTTAGTAAAGACATCAATTTTTTCATCTATAAAAAAATCGCTTAATTTCTTTGATCCTTTCATGCCAATTGGTTGAAACCTATCTCCTTTTTCCCATAATCTCATAGTAAGGGACTTGTTCCTTATTTTATTTGCATCAATTATTTCTGAACTACTNGAATTATTAAATTTCTCTTTTGTTGTACTTGATTTCCAAGAAAAAATAAAATTATCTATTAATATTTCCGTATCTGGATAAATAGGTATTAAATTTTTTTTAACATAATCTTCATATTTTAGTATAAACTTTTTTCTATCTTTAAGTAGCCTCCAGCTATTATCTATATTATATATCTGACCAATTTTAGAACATCTAACAAACTTATATAATTCATAATGGATATGTCTTCTCCAAGGNCCATTTGACAAAGTAAGTTCCTGAAAAATAATTGATAATAAGTATGGAGGAATAGCTTTTAATAGTTGCTCATCTAAGTAAATTTGATCATTGTCTTTATTGCAAATTAATTGTGGAATTAGAACACTTGCTGAAAACTTTAATGAATCATGCACATCATTAGCATTCTTACTAATTTGGTTAAACGCTGAGACCAAGCTAGGATTTTCTTTTTCCCAAGAAANAACAATTTTATGTCGTAAAAAATTNCGTGGAATGGATAAATCACTATTTGATTGATCATCAATCCATGGAATTTCAATATCTTCTATATAGTTGTTTATTTTATTTTTAGAAAATGATAAGAGTGGTCGTATAAGTCTATCTCTTTTTNAATGTATACCTCTTAATCCAGAAACNCCAGCTCCTTGTGATAAATGAAATAGAATTGTTTCTATCTGATCATTTCCATGATGTGCAGTCATAATAAGACAAGAATCAAAATTAGATGAAATTCTATATAATGACTTATAGCGAAATTCTCGCCCCCATTCTTCACTACTAATATTTTTTAATTTTCTATTTGGGTCAAGATGATCAACAATAATTTCTACATTATTGAGATCACAAAATTCTTTAACAAATAACTCATCTGTTGTAGAACTTTTTCTTATATGGTGGTTAATATGTACAGCAATAAGATTTAGTTTCAGTAAATGATTTAATTTTATCATAGCATGTAAAAGTGCCATAGAATCTTTACCGCCAGAAACAGCTATAATGATATTATGATTACTTTTATCATATCCAATTTTAGTAATACTATTTAATAAGGATTTTTCAAAACTATGTAATTTCTGCTGTCTCATTATTTTATAATCTGTTTTATCATATTACTTTTAATAAAGTCATTATCTACAATATTTACCAAATAATAATTTTCATATATATTTNTTAATAATGAGTAAGAAATAGAATCTTTTTCATAAATAGATGCCCAATCATTCATCCATAGGCTAAACGCTTCATTTTTCCAGATCATGAACGAGCGTGTATCNACTATAGTTGGTTGTTTTATCTTCTCACCAGGAAACACTCCCCATGTTACAACATTTACATTATCTTTTCTTACGTTTGAAATTAGATCCTCAGATAGATTTACAGCTTGATATGAAATATTATTATTCTTTTTAATCTTANTTATNAATCTATCAAGATTTTCTTTTGAAGTAAAAAACTCNAAATATGCTTTCTGNTATACTCTTCCGCCTTCAGCTCCCCATCCAAAATGAGTATCATCGGATGGNNCNCCATTAACATTAGGTTGTGAATTTATAGTAAAATATCCTGATTCATTTAATTTGATTAATTCATTAGAAATCTGCTTACTTTCAATTGCAAGTTTTGTTTCACACCAAGGCAAAGTATTAATATCTCCCTTGCAAAAAGACATAAAAACATTTGATATATCTTTTATAGATTGTGGTTGACCCCAAATCTTTTTTCTTTTATCTCTAATTTCACTACTTTTCGATCCCGCTCTTATTGCATGATATTGGTTTAATTCACCAAAAGTAGGACTACTTATATCTCCCCATCTACCATTCGGAAAATCATCCCAGTTTTCAGTACGAGTAAGATAGCTTATTGGACGATTACTCCAAAATATTGGACGAACATCTTCAGATANTTTTCTGATTTCATCTGAAGATTGCCTCCAAGGTAGTTCTCTATTAGCTTTGTTATCTGAAATCAATCCAATTGAGTTTAATATTTCTTTTACCGAATGCTCTAAATTGAGGGTATAGAAGTGTAATCCTGGGACCCCTTCTTTTACTAGCTTTTCACACATATCGGCTCCCTGCTCAATACCAAAATTAATTACACTTGCATCATCATTTCTTATTGGTTCAAGTTTTTTAAGAATATTTTCAGGAATATTTACCTTACAAAACTGAGTAAATTTTCTAAATCTAGAATAATTATGAATTGGCATAATTCCTGGAATAATGGGTATATCTATTCCTTTGGATAAACATTTATCTCTAAATAAGAGAAATTTATCTATATCATAAAATAACTGAGTAACGATAATATCAACACCTGCATCTACCTTCTCTTTTAGATAGTTAATATCTAAGTCAGGATCAGACTGCTCTTGATGTGTTTCTGGATATGCCCCTACAGCCAAAAAAAATGTGTCACCAAAATTTTTTCTAATATAATGAACTAAATCTACCCCATAATTAAATGCCTGATTTTCTTTTCGCAACTCATTACTACCTTCCGCTGGGTCTCCTCTAAGTGCCAATATATTAGAAATGTTACTTTTTTTAGCTTCAGAAAGGACCTCATCAATCAATTTAATAGACATATTTGTACAAGTAAGATGCATCATAACATCCAATCCAAAGTATTTTTGAATTGTTTTACTCATATCTAATGTTCTTTCTGCTGTACTACCACCTGCGCCCCAGGTAATATCAATATAAGCTGGGCCAAGAGAGGACATTCTATCAATTCTACTATATAAATTATCCATCCCAAAATCAGTTTTTGGTGGAAAATATTCAAAACTATAGAATACTTTTTTTTGTTTTTTATATTCTTTTATTTTATCTGAAATTTTCATCTAAACTCACAAAATATTCGCAAAATAACTGTAAAACATAAATTTAAAGTAATTAATACTAATTTAAATTGGATTTAAGTGAAATTAAAAAAGGGTTCTTTTCCTTCTCAATCCTAAGATTAGTCTCTATACCATGTCCTGGATAAACCGTTACATCAGATTTCACATTCTCCACAAGATATAAAAGTGATTCTTCTAACGTATCCCAATCTCCCCCCGGCAAGTCAGTTCTTCCAACAGAACCATGAAAAAGTGTGTCTCCAACAAAAATACACTTTTCAATTAAAAGACAACAACCTCCAGGGGTATGACCTGGTGTCTCAATAATAGAAAATTTGAATGCCCCAATATTTAATTCACCACCTTCTTGTATCCAATTATCCACGGTTGGTATTTTTTTGGCTTCAATTCCAAACATTCTACATGACATAGGATACGATTCTAGTATAGGCTTCTCTAAATAATGAAGATAAAAAGGTATGTTATATTTATTTCTTATTTCTTGTACTGCTCCTATATGATCTAAATGGGCATGAGTATTAATTATAGCGATAGGATTGAATTCATTACTATCAATAAAATAACAAATTTTTTCAGCTTCATCGCCAGGGTCAATTAATATACAATCCTTAGATAACATTTCACTTAGGATATAACTATTTTCCTGGAAAGGACCAGTAATTAGACTGTGAACTTGAAGTTTCAAATATTATCAAAAAATAAGTGAGATAGTGCTTTAATTTTTTCTTTATATGAATTAGGATAAAGAAACCATAATGATGCCGACAAACTACTAAGAATAGAATTGCCATCTTGCGGTGTAAAACAAAAACCACTTATTTCATTACCATTCTTAACATTCAAGGTTTGTTCAACTACTACCGTTTGATTTAATATTCTTCCATAATGACCATGATCCCTGCCAAATGAGAATACACGACTTGTTAAGTTCTTTGATGTGAAAGCAACGTATTGATTTTGATCTAGTTTATTTTTCACATCATCTAAACTAATTGGTTCATCCACTTTTAATGAGAACCAAAGGACATGCATATACTGACTATTTACCTTCATGGCTGAAGAAAAAAGATTTAAATCATAATTTAGAGTCTTAAATAAGTTAACCGCATCTTCAGCATGATGCGACCCAAATTGTTCTGTACGATGTTCATTTACTAAAGGTGAAGGAATATAACCACCTTCTTGATGCATATCATTTGCTCTTCTAACGCATAGATATTTACCTTCAACTAGATTGTCTGAACTATTCCCATCTAGAGCAATAGTATTGGTTATACATGAAATATTATGCGTATTACATGAAACTACTTGGATGAATTGATCATCATCAATATTTAATGCTTCATCATTNATACCAAGGGCATATTTTTTACCAAAGTCCGATTCACTTCCTTGGGCAAGAAAACCTTTTACAATATCAGAAAATTTAGAATAGTATTTTTCTTTATTTTTATGTCCAATNCCTTTTGGTGTACAATCAATTACTACACTCGCTCTAGCAATAGCTTGTTCAGTTTCAAACTCAGGATTCATTCCAAAAGCACGAAAATTTTCTATTTTACCCTTATCAACAGCTAAATGTGCTCCACGTTTTTGCAAATCTATTACTTTAGTAAAATCACCTTTTAATGCACTATTTTTGTGAAACGTAACTTGATCAATCCCAATTTTATCTTTGTAATCTGACAATAGTCCAATTAAAGGTTCNCCAATTGTCCCAGTCCCTATAACGTGTATGATTTTNCTATCTGACATATTTTATTTTATATTGAGNAANTNTAGTTAAANATTTTATAAGTATTTTCTTTCAGTAATTATCTGTTTAATAAACCAAATAATTATAGAAATAATTACAATAGNTATAGCACTAAGAAAACTAATAAAAAAATAATTTTCCATTAATTAATTTTCCAATTATGAGTGATTTTAAGTACATGTAATCTATATTTTAACATAAAAGAAAATAATATTGTAAAAATTACTAGNGATATTAAAAATGGCACAACAATCTCGGGATTNTGTTTTGTTATTTCTACCTGTGGATGCGATTGGTATTTTTCTTCCCANAAGCGTACTGAATAAAAAATAATTGGAACATCGAAAAANGCNACAATGCCTAACACAGCTGCATATCGTGAAGTGCGCTCAGGATGGCCNCCAAATNNTCTTAACATAAAATAACCAACATATATTAAAAATAAGATTAAAGTTGTAGTNAATCTTGGCTCCCATGTCCACCAAGTNCCCCAAATTGGTTTAGCCCATATAGGTCCTGTAATTAATACAAGAANAACAAATAAAGTTCCAATTTCCGCNGCAGCAAAACCTAAATGATCCCAAATCNTCTTCTTATTNNTTAGNTAAAGAATCCCAGCAATCATTACAATCAGATACGATAAAAACCCTGTCCAGGCAATAGGTACATGNAAATAGAAAATTTTTTGTGCCCAANATTGGTCAGGTACCATTGGTGTATTATTTACAATATTATAAATGTTAAATACCANTAANGTAAATANNATAACAGCAACTATTACATTTNTTCTTTTTGAAAAAAANAATTCCATTATTCTTCAGTTATATATTCAAANATCATGAACCCNAATAAAAAAAAGACTAGNACAAAAGNTANCATNAAAANAATCCANGATTGCCAATAAATAAAGCTCAATCCTTTAAACCAATAATTTGTAGCTTTAACGCAAGCAATTATNTGGGGAGAAACTAAAGGNAAAAAAAGAATCGGCAATAGCATTTCACTTAATTTTGCTCTCATNGATAAACCNCTAANAATTGCTCCTATAGACATAATGCCTAAATCACCAATAANAANTATTAATACCATAATGTGCCAATNACTAGGNANNGTAAGATTCATAAAAATTATAAATGNNGGGATAATCAANATTTCAGCAATTAAAAGTAGTATTGTTCCACTTATTGCTTTGGATAAAAAGATTATACCTCGATCAACTGGCGCNGCCANAGTTAGTGNAAATGCATCAAATTCTTTTTCAAGAACAAACATTCTGTTTAATCCTAANGAACTTATAAAAAGAANAATTATCCATAATAATCCAGGGGAAAANGCATGATTTATCGCTTGTGAAGCATTAAAAGAAAGAGCAAAAATCAAAATAATTGCTAAACCAAAGGCAAACATTGGAATAATNATTTCTTTAGCTCGAAATTCAAGTAGAAGATCTTTACGTACTAATGTATAAAACATCATTANCNCAATATTTTTACTATTTTGTTAATATCAATTTCATTGGTTTTTTGATCAAATAATATTTTGCGATTATCTAATAATAATAATCTAGAANAGTATAATAAACTCCACTNAGGATCATGTGTTGCAAAAATCATTGTTTTGGAATTTTCAATCCATTTATCTATATAATCCTGTGCGGATTTTCTTCCTTTTAAATCCAAANATGAAAAAGGTTCNTCAAAAAATAAAATGTTCCAATCTATTAGATCAGCTAAAGCATATTTTAGACTTTGCAACATGCCTTTTGAGAAAATATTTATTTGATCATTCATTCTATTTGAAAGCCCTAATTGATTCAGAGTGCTGATAATACTACTATCTTTATCTTTCTTTCCATGAATAGCGCAAGCAAACTTTAAATTTTCTAAAGCAGATAAAGAAGGATACAGACCTACATCATGACCTAAATATAGAATCCCTTTTCTGGCAATTGCTTTTTCTTTATGTATATTTGCATCATTGTATAATATTGTTCCCTTATCAGGTTGACTAATTTTTCCTAATATTCGTAATAAAGTCGATTTACCAATACCATTTTTGCCTAATAAAGCTATCACATCACCATGATTAACTTTAAATGAAAGATCCTCTAATATTGTTCTATGGAAAAAACTTTTATATATATTATTAATGTTATACAATGTTAAATATCTTGATTAGATGATTGTAAATTAATTTGATCAATTATCTTAGATACTTCACTTACTAATTCAGCTCTAGATGAATTGTAATCTTCTACATTTATATTATCAATAAAATATTCATTATCAAGGTATTGAATCTCTCTGTATAATATTGATTTTCTTCTTTCTAAAGTATTAAGNAAATCNTANTCCTCTTTATCATTGNTTATTTCTTCCAAAAACAAAGGCCAAATCGAAAAGAGAAATAAACCCGNAAAAATNATAAATAATAAAAACATTGGAAGCCAAATCATTATAATAACAATTTCCTTCTATTACTTGGCCATAGTGCAATAAAAGTTCCAAAAACAAGGATATAAGCGCCATACCATACAAGTCTTACTAGTGGATTTATCATAATTTGGAAGAAAGCAATATTGTTATNAGTGTCTATACTGGAAAAAACAGAATAGATATCTCTTTTTAGTGTACTATGAATATCTAATTCACTATGTGGCTGTCTTCTATCGGGATTAGGNTCAAGATGAAAGTATATTCTTTTTTCAGGTCGTAATGATGTAATTATATTTCCATCATCTCCAGTTACTAATAACTCAGCAATCCATGAAAAATGATTAGACCTTTCTTCTGACCATAATTTTACTAATTTATAATTTATATTACCCAAATGATTTTGTTCATTAATAGATAATCCTATTTCTTTTTTCAAATTAAAAGCCTGCCCCGTAAAACCAATAAACATCAGAACAATACCTAGGTGAACAAAATAGCCACCATATCGACTTCTATTTTTCTTAATTAATGTTATTAATGCAGATAATATTGGTTCATTGAAGCGTCTAACCCGTGATTTGATACCACGATTGAATTCCATAGAGATTGAAGCAATTACAAAAACTGAAAGCATAAGAGAGATAACAACATAACCTCTGAGTCCAAATAGTAAAAAAACTAATGAAGAACTAAGAGATAAAATTACTGGTAAAGTAAAATTATTTTTAAAGTTTTGAGTTGAAGTTTTCCTCCAAGCTAGTAATGGACCAACTCCAGTTAGAAATAATAAAAACAAACCAATGGGGATAGTTACTTGATTAAAAAAAGGAGCTCCAACCGTAATCTTTGTTCCCTGGACAGCTTCTGTTATTACAGGGAAAATTGTTCCCCAAAAAACAGCAAAACACAGTGTAACAAAAATTACATTATTAAATAAGAATCCACTTTCTCTTGAAGTTAGAGATTCTATACGCTTATCTGATTTAAGATTAGATAAATTTTGAATAATAAGAAAAGCACATATAAGCAATAAGATTATGACAAATGATAGGAAGAAAGGACCTAAAGGTGATTGTGTAAATGAATGAACAGACGACATTACACCGCTTCGAGTAAGAAAAGTGCCAAAAATAGTTAAGATAAATGTTAACATTATTAGAATCATATTCCATAAGCGAAGCATATTCTTCTTCTCTTGTATTATTATAGAATGCAACAAAGCTGTTCCAGTTAACCAGGGCATAAATGATGCGTTTTCTACAGGATCCCATGCCCAATATCCTCCCCATCCTAATTCTTGATAAGCCCACCAACCACCGAGAATAATACCGCAACTAAGCGCTAACCAAGCAACTAAAGACCATCTTCTAATTGATCTTATCCATAAAGATCCACTTTCATTTGTCATAAGTGAGGCAAATGCAAAGGCAAAGGGAATTGTAAATCCAACAAACCCCAAGTATAATATTGGAGGATGTATTGCCATTGTTAAGTTTTGCAGTAAAGGATTAAGCCCTAGTCCATTTATAACTTCAAAATCAGCTTTTGTTGGTTCAAAAGGATTCGTAATAAATGTTGTAAGAATTAGAAAAAAAAGTTGCACCACTTGAATTACTACTAATATCCAAGGCATCATTTTATGATATCTATTTCTGTTTTGATAAATAGCTATTAAACTAAAAATAGATAAGATGAATAACCAAAAAAGTAGAGATCCAGATTGGCCGGCCCATAAGGCGCTAAACTTATATATAGTAGGTGTTTCAAGACTAGTATGATGAGCTACATAATCTATATTAAAATTACCAGAGATAAGTTCATTGACTAAAATAAAAGTAGCAATTATTATAAGAAAAGAAACAACGATCGCCATTCTTCTACCAGAAAGGAATAAACGATAATCGCCCTTACGAAGATACAATAACAATAAAAAGATTGATAAAATGGAAAAACCAGCAGCAAGACTAATTGAAACGCTGCCAAATACAGAGGTCATATGTTTATTTCATCAAGTTTATATGATGAGACATCTCTTAAATCTCCTTCATAACGGGAGGCACACTTAGTCTGTAACATATCTGCATTGAATGAACCATTGGAATATGCCCCTTCCACAATAACCTCAGCTCCATGCTTAAAAAGATCAGGCCTTGCACCTACAAATCTAACTGGCAATATGGAAGCACCCTCCTTTATATTAAAAAAAACTTCCATTCTATTTGATGGGGTTACAATAATAGAACTATCAGCAACAATTCCACCTATACGAACACGCTCAATATTATTAGAGTCTAATATTTCTTTAACTGAAATAAACTTTACCAATGCTTTATCATTTACTGGATTGAATGACGACCATAAAATCCAGAAAGTAGATATTAAAGAGAGTCCAATTACAGTTAAGATTACTTTATATTTTTGTGACATATAAGACTATAAAAAATTATTTAAAAGGCCGCAGCTTCCTGCCATTCACCGAATTCAGCTTTCATTACAGTTACAATTTCGCCAAGTGTTACATACGATTTTACAGCTTCAATAATTGCAGGCATAATATTCTTTTCATTTCTACAACATTCTTGTATAATATTAAGTGACTGCTGCGCAATCGTTTCGTCACGATTATTCCTCAAATTATTTATGGATTTTATACGCTCACCTTCAACTTCAGATCCAATCTCTAAGATTGGAATATCAATATCTTCATCATTCTTAATAAATTTATTTACTCCAACAATATATAACTGTTTCTTATCAATTAACCTTTGATAATCTTCAGCTGATTTTGCAATCTCTCTTTGAAAATATCCATCTTCAATAGCTTGAATTACCCCTCCATTCTTTTCTATATCTTCAAAATACTTCTCAGCATCTCTTTCAAGTTGATCTGTCAAAGATTCGATAAACCAGCTTCCACCTAGGGGGTCTGCTACGTTTGCGACACCTGTTTCATAGGCAATTAACTGTTGAGTCCGCAAAGCGATCTCCGCAGCTTTTTCTGATGGTAAAGCAAGAGTTTCATCCATAGAGTTTGTATGCAATGACTGTGCTCCACCCAAAACAGCAGCAATTGCTTGAAACGCTGTACGAGATATATTGTTTTCAGGTTGTTGGGCAGTTAATGAACATCCTGCAGTTTGGGCATGAAATCTTAATTTTAACGAACTTTCTTTTTTTGCTCCATATTTTTCTTTTAAATGCTTCGCCCATATTCTTCTAGCCGCTCTAAATTTTGCTATTTCCTCAAAAAAGTCTAAATGGGAATTGAAGAAAAAAGATAATCTAGGTGCAAAATCATCAATTTTTAATCCTGCCTCTAATGCATATTCAATATATGTAAAACCATCAACTAAAGTAAATGCCAGCTCTTGAGCAGCTGTTGCGCCAGCTTCACGAATATGATAGCCAGATATAGAAATAGTATTATATTGAGGCATATTTTCTGTACAGTATGATAGCATGTCAGTGATAATTCGCATCGATGGAACTGGGGGGAATATCCACTCTTTTTGAGCAGTAAACTCCTTTAATATATCATTTTGTAGAGTACCTCGAAGTTTACTTAAAGGTACTCCTTGCTTTTCAGCAAGAGCAATATAAAAAGCTAAAAGGATTATAGCTGGACCATTAATGGTCTGTGAAATTGAAACTTTACTAAGATCAATATCTTTCAATAACATTTCCATATCATTCAAAGTTGCAACACTTACTCCACACTTACCTACTTCTCCCATTGAAATTGGATGATCTGGATCATAACCCATTAGCGTAGGCATATCATATGCTATTGATAGCCCAGTTTGCCCTTGGTTCAATAAATAATGATATCGAGTATTTGATTCTTCAGGACTACCGTATCCCGAAAATTGCCTCATTGTCCAAAGCTTTCCCCGATACATACTTGCATGTACTCCCCGTGTATAAGGATATTGACCTGGAAAACCTAGATTATCAACATATTCATTATCAGGATTATCAGGATTATCAGGATAATATAATTGATCAAGGTTTTTTCCACTTAGGGAATTAAAGTTGTAATCTCGCTCTGGAAAACTTTGTAAATCCTCTTTCCATTTTTTCTCTTGTTTGAGAAATTCTTCTTTTCTTTTATTCATAAATAACTTCTTTATGTTTCTATAAGTTTATCACTTGTAGTATTTACCAATGACTTTATTGTATCAATTATTCCATTTTCATCTAGACCAATTTCAGAAAGTAGTTCATCACGTTTTCCGTGTTGAATAAAACTATCCGGAAAACCTAATCGTTTTATTCGACCTTGAAAATTATTTTCTAATAACCAAGAAGATACACCATCACCAAATCCTCCAACAATTACACCTTCTTCTATAGTGATAACTAGATTAAAACGTTCAATTAATGATCGTAAGTAGCTTTCATCCATTGGTTTAATAAAACGACAGTTAACTATTTCAATTGATATATTTTCATTTTGTAATAATTCTGCAACTCTTTCTACATTATATGAAAGTGGACCTACAGCTAAAACTACAATATCTGAACCGGTGCGTAAAACCTCCCAGCTTCCTATAGGTAATAGTTCTGCTTGACTATCAAGATCAAAATCAATTGCGCTTGATTTTGGATAACGAATGGAAAAAGGTAATTCTTTTTGATTGAGCGCAGAATACAGTAGGTGACGAAACTCATTTCCATTTCTAGGTGCGGAAACGACCATATCTTGAATACAACGCAAATAAGCAATATCTAACGATCCATGGTGTGTAGGCCCATCCTCACCTGCGATACCTGCTCTATCCATGCAGAATATAACAGGTAAATGTTGAATAGCAACATCATGTACAATATGATCAAATGCACGTTGAAGAAATGTCGAATATATAGCTACTATTGGCCTTAAACCTTCAGTAGCAAATCCTGCAGAAAAAGTAACACCATGACCTTCAGCAATACCAACGTCATAATACCTATTTGGAAATTCTTTTGCGTAAGGAACCAACCCAGTACCTTCTCTCATTGCTGCAGTTATACATATAGTATCATCACGATTTCGAGCAACCTCACAAGATAAATATCCAAAAACATCCTGAAAAGAGGGTATTGTTTTGTCAGTCGATTTTTTTAGTTGACCATTAGTTGAATTAGGCTTGACAGCATGAAATTTCACAGCATCTCTATGATATTCTCCATTATCTTCTCGTGTGGAAACCAATCCTTTCCCTTTCTTAGTTATGATATGCAAGAGAACTGGCTGATTAATATTCTTAATATTATTTAATGTTTTTACGAGTTCATTAATATCATGACCATCTATTGGTCCAAAGTATCGAAAACCAAGCTCATTGAATAAGACGCCTGGAACCAAAAGTGCTTTTAGGCTTTCATCTATTTTATGTAGAATTTTTTTAGATAATTTTTTTCCCCAAGGAAGCGAATCTGTAATATTCCATATTTCATTCCGAATCTTATTATATAAGGGATTAGTCGTGATTCTTGTTAAATATTTACTCATTGCTCCAACATTTGGACTTATAGACATCTCGTTATCATTTAATACTACAAGAATTTGAGTATTCAAAATTCCAGAGTTATTTAAACCTTCATAGGCTAAACCACCAGTCAATGATCCATCCCCAATTACGGATGCAACTTTATAGTCTTGATTTTTTTGATCTCGAGCAGCAGCTACACCTAAAGCAGCTGATATAGAGGTAGAAGCATGACCAGCGCCAAAAACATCATATTCACTTTCGGTTCTTTTTAAAAAGCCACTTAAACCACCGAATTGTCTAATTGTATTCATACTACTAAACCGACCTGTCAAAATTTTATGAGCATAAGCTTGGTGTCCTACATCCCAAACTAATTTATCTTTTGGAGTATCAAATACATGGTGCAAAGCAACGGTAAGTTCTACGGCCCCTAAGGTAGGTGCTAGATGTCCACCCACAGCTGTAACAGTTTCTATTGTATAATTTCGGATCTCATCACATAATTCTTGTAATTGTTCTAATGTAAAATCCCTAATATCTTTAGGTGAATGAATATTTTTTAAATATTTAAGCTGCATGAAGACCTTCTCTATTATTAATTAATTTATTAAATACAATCTCATGAAAAATAGAAATTCCATTCAACTCTGGATGAAATGAAAGTCCAATATGTTTACCAGACTTAACAGCACAAGGAATTCCTTTATGATAAGCTAAAATATTTACTTCATTCCCGTGACGTATAATTTTAGGGGCTCTTATAAAAGTTACATTAATATTTTTTTGAACATTATTATAGTTAACTGTTAAGGTCTCAATGGATGAATCAATCTGTCTTCCTGAAGCATTTCTTTCTATATCAATATCTAATAACTTAAATGTATTTACACGATCATCCATTGCGTTATTAGCCATCATAATTAATCCTGCACAAGTACCTAATATTGGATTTTTATCTGCAAATGAAACTATGGATTCAAATAATCCTGAGCGATCAAGCAGTTTTGACATTGTAGTTGATTCTCCACCAGGGATAATTAGCCCATTTAGATCATCTAGACTTGAACTATATCGTACATAAGTTGATTCCACACCTAATTGATCAAGTATCAACTTATGTTTTTGAAAATTCCCTTGTAGGGCCAATATACCTATTTTTTTTACCACCCTCTCTCCTGTAGTAATTGATCCTCAGGAATTTCTGATATATCTAAACCTTTCATTGCTGATTTCAAACCAGTTGATACGTTAAGTAATTTATCTGGATCCTCGAAATATGTTACAGCTTCTACAATTGCTGTTGCACGACTTGCAGGATCTTCTGATTTAAATATTCCCGAACCAACAAATACTGTTTCTGCACCAAGCTGCATCATCAATGAAGCATCAGCGGGTGTAGCAATTCCGCCAGCTGCAAAATTTGGAACAGGCAATTTACCCAAATTTGAAACCTGTTGAATAAGAGCAAAAGGTGCTCCCATATCTTTTGATACAGCCATTAATTCATCATTATCCATTTTTGTAAGTTTTTTTATATTTGATTGAACTTCCCGCATATGTCTAACCGCCTCTACAATATTCCCACTTCCAGCTTCACCCTTTGTGCGAATTAATGCAGCGCCTTCTCCAATTCTTCTCAGAGCTTCACCTAAATTTCGACATCCACAAACAAAAGGAACTTTAAAAGTATGTTTCCAAATATGATTTTTTTCATCAGCAGGTGTTAAAACTTCACTTTCATCAATAAAATCAATTTCTAATGCTTCTAGTATCTGCGCTTCCGCAAAATGACCAATACGGCATTTTGCCATTACTGGTATAGATACGGTATCTTGGATTTCTTTTATCATTGAAGGATCACTCATACGTGCAATACCTCCATCAACTCTTATATCAGCAGGTATTCGCTCAAGCGCCATTACAGCAACTGCTCCAGCATCTTCTGCAATTTTTGCTTGTTTAGCATCAGTTACATCCATAATGACGCCACCTTTTAGCATTTCAGCCAGACCAACTTTTACTTCGAAAGATCCTTTACTCATAAACCAACTCCTCCTCTGTTACTTTTCCAATTGATTTAATAGCTTCTAAAACTTCATTAATAATATTATCAGGAGTCGAAGCTCCAGCAGATATTCCAACAGTATCGGACTTTTGGAACCAGTCAGTATCCAAATCATCTGCACGTGTAACCTGGAATGTCCTTTTATTTCTCCTTTTAGCTAATTCAGTTAATCGTTTAGAGTTAGCACTTGTAAATGATCCTATAACAATCATTATATCACAAATTTCTGAAAGGCTTTTTATCTGCTCATGATTTCTTCTTGTCGGAAAACAAATAGTATTTATAAATCTCAAATCNAAAATCTTTGTCATCAAAATATTTATTATTTCCTGCACATTCTCAATCATTTGAGTAGACTGTGAGACAACACCAGCCTTCTTCATTTTTCTTAATTGCATTGCTTCTTCAGGATTTGAAACAACTATAGCATTTTTGACCTGTTCTTTTATGCCATTTACCTCATCATGCCCATGATCACCAATTATTATAATTATTCTGTCCTCTAAATCTAATTTTTTTACTTCTTCATGAATTTCTGTGACTAATGGGCATGTTGCATCTACAACATCCATAACTCTTTCATTCGATTCTTTCCATATATCNGGNACAGTACCATGTGCGCGAAATAAAATNGGTTTATTNTNNGGNACTTNATCTANANTNTTNACAACNTTGACACCTGNTNCTTCGAGNTCTTNNACAACATTTTCATTATGAACAATATCACCAAGCATAAAGACNTCGCCTTCTTTTTTTGCAGTTTNNTANGCAAGATTAACAGCATCTCTTACCCCAAAACAATATCCTGCATCTTTTGCTAATAGTATTTTCATACAAGACCTGATCGTTGTTCTAGTATAGATTTTTTCATCTTTTCTACGGCATTTTTTACTACAGAATCCAAAGGGTTATTTATAATGGCACCGGAAGCAAATTTATGTCCACCNCCACCAAGCTCAACAGCAACACCATTAATAATATAATTTCCAGTAGAACGAAAATTTAGCCTACAACTCTGATCATCATTTTCCATAATCATCATTGATACTTCAACTCCCCTNATAGTNCGCACAAAATCACTAAACCCTTCAACATCTGCTTTTGAAGCTTTAGCAATAGACATCATATNTTGATCAATAATGAACCATGCAAATTCACCATCTAATTCATAATGAATATTTTGTANTATNTTTCCTAANAAAGNAATTCTTGATTGAGAGCTTGATTCATAAATTANTTGATAAATATTTGTAGTATNTANACCCNCNTCCANACACTCAATTGCGATATNATGNCAATGAGTATTTGTATTNGAATATCGAAAACACCCTGTATCTGTCATTACAGCAGTATAAATCCCTTTAGCCATTAACTTNGATATNTTTCCNTNTCTAACACTCTTTATATAATCATAAACCATATCACCAGTTGAAGCAGCATTTAAATCAACAACATTATAGGTAAATGGATGATCTTTTGGATGAGGATGATGGTCAATATTTAATGTTTTNATTTTATTATCTTTAATTTGCGTTTTTAGTTCTCTAATCCTTTTATAATCTCCTACATCAAAAATTATTGCTAAATCTACAGTAGAAATCCAAGAATTATGAACATCTGGGTCATACGTTTCAATAATATCATCTTTATTTAGAAAATCATATTCAACAGGCAACAAAGAAACATTAAGTATTCGACAATCTTTTTTAATTTCCTTCAAATAATGATACATAGCCGTAGCGCTTCCTAGACCATCGCCATCAGGGTTTTCATGCATTGTAAGCAAAATTGTATCTGCTTCGTTTATGTAGTTATTTATATGTTTCCAATCAATCATCTTAGTACTTGATTAAGAATAGAATTTATGATTATTAGATATAAATTAATAAACCATTAATAGTATTCGTAACTAGCTTCTATTCCACTGAATTTCATCTTTGTCACTGATTCTAATTAGTAATCTAGCAACGACAAATAAATAATCTGATAATCTATTAATATATTGAAGGATTTCAGGTGAAATTTGTTCCTTATTATTTAACGAGACAAGATCGCGCTCTGCTCTTCGACAAATAGATCTCGCTAAGTGTATTCTTGAACAAACATCATTACCTCCAGGCAAAATAAATTCTTTTAAAGGAGGTAAGTCATTATTAATTAATTCAATCTTTTTATCAAGATATTCTATACGATCTTGATAAAGAAAATCTTTTTCAGAGTTAGGAATAGAAATCTCTGCGCCAATATTCAATAAATCATTCTGGATTGATTTAAAATCAATTTCTGGTTTTATTGGTAATAATACACCTGCGAANCCAATAGAAGCATTTAACTCATCAATAGAGCCTAAACAATGAACGCGCAANCTGTCTTTCGACACTCGGCTGCCATCAGCAAGNCCTGTTTTACCTTTATCNCCGGTTTTCGTAGTAACTTTTGTAATACGCACTAGAAAAAGACTAAGCTAACAATAAAAAATATAGGAAATAGAATAGGTATGGAATATTTAACNAAATAACCAAAAAAACTTGGCATTTCAATACCNGAGGATTCAGATATNGANTTNACCATAAAATTAGGAGCATTNCCAATATATGTATTNGCCCCCATAAATACNGCACCAGCAGANATTGCTAGAAGNGTATTNTAATAATCNNTCATAAGTAAGGTAGGATCACCNCCAGCAGTATTAAAAAATACAAGATATGTTGGTGCGTTATCTAANAAACTAGATAAAATTCCTGTTAACCAAAAATACATGAAGTTTACAGGGCCAGATTCATTGGATACAGATTGGATAATGGCAGCAAGAGCCCCTTTATCNCCCGCCTTTAATATGGCAATTGCAGGGATAATAGTAATAAATATCCCAGCAAATAACTTTGCAACCTCCACAATNGGNAACCATGTATATTCATTTGCTTCCCTAATNNTTGTTGGCGTTTNTTGCCAACTNACATAGGTTAANAATAGTAGTAATATNTCTCGAGTTAAGTTTTGCANTTCTACATGTACATGATAAATAGAAAAATGTATNTGTGGCTTCCAAAANCCGCTTAATAAAACAGACCCAATGACACCTAAAAGNAATAANANGTTAAACGATCCATCTAATGAAAGTTTTTCNGTATTTGTGTCAGCATTGTTTTCTATAGCTAAAATATCTTCTTTTTTATACAAGTAACTATCCAATAAGAAATAAACAATAATTAGATAGCATACAACCATTAACATAGGCAGAAACATTGCAGAAGTTGTCCAGAAAAAGGATACCCCTTTCAAAAAGCCTAAAAATAAGGGAGGGTCACCCAAAGGAGTTAAAGAACCCCCAATATTGGCAACCAAAAATATAAAAAATACAATCGTATGTACTTTGTATTTACGTTCTTGATTCGCGCGAATAAGAGGGCGAATTAATAACATTGCAGCTCCTGTTGTACCCATCCAGCTAGCTAGCAATGTGCCAATTAAAATAATTAATACATTAACAATCGGTTTCCCAACAAGGCTCCCTTTAAGTTGAACNCCACCAGAAATAGTAAATAATGCCAGTAAAAGGATNATAAATGGTACATATTCTAATAGNCCTACATGNAGTACTTCATANAANGTNACGTTAAANCCNNCATGNTNNCTAAATAATAAAGGAATAAGTAANGAAATAGNCCAAAACANTGAAACTTTTCCAAAATTTTTATGCCAAAAGTGCGNNGCTACAAGTGGAAANATTGCAATNGATAAAAGAATACCTGCAAAAGGAATAACCCANTAAATAGTTAATATTGANCCNTCAAGATGAGGNANATGATNNGANCCNTCTCCNCTTNCTCCAAATAANTGGATAGGAAAAAGNAATAATAAATAGATATANTTCAAATATTTCATTTCTTATATAATTATTTTTATTAAAAATAAGTTCTAAAATTACTCTTTTCATAATTAAANCATAATAAATATTGAAATATNAAAATCATCTTTTACAGAATTGNTTGATTTAGATTAAATTTNTNNATGGATATTATNATTGGAANANTNATTCTATTATTNGCTATTCTANTAATGTCAATNGGNNTAATNTTTAATNATAANCCANTAAGCGGNTCNTGNGGAGGNAANCCNGATGGATCNTGNNCTNTATGTGGNGGNGATANTANTAANTGNGAAGNACAACAACTATCNGATANNAATNNAATCTAAATTNNATTATTATCCAAAACTATCATAAGCAATCATTTCNNGTTCAACNCCTAANTCATANAGCATTTTNTGACANGCATCAATCATTAGNGGAGGNCCNCANANATAGTATTCNANNTCTGTAGGNTCTTCATGNTCATTAAGNTAATTNTCTANAANAACTTGATGAATAAATCCANTAGGNCCATTCCAATTNTCTTCAGGGAGAGGTTCTGACATTGCAANATGAAATGAAAAGTTTGGAAATTTTTCAACAATATCTTTAAAGTCTTTTTCATAAAACATTTCTCTTAATGATCTAGCTCCATACCAAAATGANANCTTTCTATTTNTCTTTTTAGAATGAAATAAATCAAATAAATGACTNCGCATTGGCGCCATTCCTGCGCCACCACCAANATAGACCATTTCTCTATCAGTATNTTTANCAAAAAAATCTCCATAAGGACCTGAAATAGTTACNTTATCATTTTCTTTGAGATTAAAAATAAATGATGAGGCTATTCCAGGAGGAACNGTATCCCAAAGTGGNGGGGGNGGGGTTGNAATACGGACATTTAGCATCATCTTATTNCCTTCCGCAGGGTGGTTTGCCATNGAATAGGCTCGAAAACATTCTTCATCATTATTTGCAACCAAATCCCAGATATTATATTTATCCCAATCTGGATGATACTGATCCTCAACTGCAAAATCTGAATAGGTTAAATTATGATATTCAGGAATATCAATTTGAATATATCCCCCTGCAGTAAAATTAAGATTTTCTTCTTCAGGCAGTTCAAGAATCAACTCTTTTATAAAAGTGGCAACATTTTCATTTGATCTAACAGTNCATTCCCATTTCTGTATATTAAATATTTCATCAGGAACACGAATTTTCATATCCTGTTTAATTTTTACCTGACAGGAAAGACGCCAATTATCTTTTGCCTCTTTTCTGTTAATATGCCCTGTCTCAGTAGGTAAAATATCTCCTCCTCCATCCAATACTTGACATTTACATAAAGCACATGTACCACCTCCACCACAAGCTGAAGGTAAAAAGATATTTTGTCCAGATAACGCAGATAATAAGGTAGATCCAGGTGCAACATTAATGGTTTCATCAGATTTATCATTTATAGTAAGAAAGACTTCTTCCTGCGGCAATAATTTTGATTGAGCAAAATTCAATATGAGGACTAATATTAATATGACACCTGTAAATACTAAAATTCCAGAAATAGTAGTTGCAATAATCATTATAAATCAATTCCAGAAAATGCCATGAAAGCCATTGATAATAAACCAGTTAATAACATAGTTATACCAAGACCTTTTAATCTTAATGGCACATTAGAATAACGGAGTTTATACCTTATTGAAGACATTGATGCAATCGCTAAAAACCACCCTAAACCTGAACCAAATCCAAAAATAGTGGATTCCATTAAGTTATAATCTCTTTCTACTAAAAACAATGAACCTCCTAATATGGAACAATTCACTGCAATCAATGGAAGGAATATTCCTAGATTATGATATAATTTCTCTGAAAAACGATCTAGAATCATTTCTACTAGCTGCACCATTGCTGCAATGACAGCAATAAAAACAATAAAATTCAAAAAGCTTAGATCTACTTCAGGCAACCCTGCCCAGGAAAGTGCACCATCTTCCAAAAAATAATGATGGATTGCCCAGTTTGCAGGCGCTGTTATTGTTAATACAAAAGTTACCGCAAATCCAAGTCCAATACTTGTATCTACACGCTTTGAAATTGCTAAGAATGAGCACATACCGAGAAAATAGGCTAGTAGAATATTCTCAATAAATATTGCTTTGGTAGCTAAACTTATATAATGTTCTAACAAATCATTCTTCCTCTATTTTACCAATTGTACGCTGTACCCATATAATTAATCCTAGGATAATAAATGCGCCTGGTGGAAAAGCAATTAATCCATTATCTTGGTATCCAGAAGCATACATTTCTTCCGATATTATTTGATAACCCATCAAGGAACCACTACCAAAAAATTCGCGAAAAGCAGAAACTGCTACTAAGATAACTCCATAGCCCAAGGCATTACCTAATCCATCTAAAAATGACCTCCATGGACCTTCTTTCATAGCAAAAGCTTCAGCTCTTCCTAGAACTATACAATTTGTAATAATTAACGCCAAGAATACATTTAATTGTTTGCTCATATCATACATATATGCTTTTAGGTATTGATCCGTTAAGGTAACTAAAGAAGAGATAACTAAGAGAGCGAAAATAATTCGTACACGTGAGGGAATCATATTTCTAAAAATGGATACTACCGTATTAGACATCGTAAGTACAAAAATCACAGCAATAGACATTACTATTGCTGTATCCATCTTTACGGTTACTGCTAATGCAGAGCATATTCCTAATACTTGCAAAGTAATAGGATTATTCTGCATTAATGGATCTTTCAGGACCTGTCGAGATTTACTATCAAATAGTGGCATTACCCTTTTAACTCCGCTCTTACCTTTTGGAAAAAAGAATCGTATTTTTTTAAATCATTCATTAAAAATTCATTTAGACCTTTTGTTGTCATGGTAGCTCCCGATATGCCATCAACCTGATGATATGCATCTGGAGATAAGGAATCTACTTGTCCTTTAATAGACTGAATACTTACCAACCCACCATTCTTGTCTATTATTTTTTTACCAACATAATTATTTGTAAACCAATCCTTATCTACTTCCCCTCCAAGACCAGGTGTTTCTTTATGTTTATAAAATCGTATTCCTTTTACAGTTGATCCATCATTTTCTAATGCAAAATACCCATATAAAGTTGACCATAATCCTTTACCGGAGATAGGAATGGCATAACCATCGATAGAATTATTGACAACTTTAATATACAGAGGAAATTGTGTTTCCATTTTATCTGATGGAATTTCAGAAGGAAGTAAGTCATCAATTACTTCCCCATCGACACTTACTACTTTCTGTATTATTGAAGAATCAAATAATTTTTTTACTTCTTCTCCTGTCCAAGGTTCATCTTTTTCACTGAATTCTAATGAATACAAAATGTTTTTCATGATATCTATATCTTCATTGATTTGATGAGTATCTTTTAATGAAGTGGAAACAAAAGATAAAAGAAATCCAAGAATTATTGTCGTAATTGAAGTAAATATCAAAGTGTATGCATTACTTTGCATAACGAAATTTCCTCTGATTTATATTTTTCTGCACAACAAAATAATCTATAAGTGGTGCGAAGGCATTCATTAATAATATTGCTAGCATTATACCTTCAGGGTAGGCTGGGTTTATAGAGCGAATTATTACAGTTAATGATCCTATCAGAAAACCATAAATCCATTTGCCCCTATTTGTATGAGCAGATGTAACGGGCTCAGTAGCCATAAATGCTACGCCAAACATAAAGCTCCCCATTACTAAGTGATAATGGGGAGGTAAACTTAACATAGTATTTGATGAAAATGGTGCCAGTGTATTTGTTACTATAGCTGTAAAAAATAAACCAAGAATTGCACCTAACATTGTCCTCCATGAAGCAATTTTAACATAGACGAGAAATAATGCTCCAAGTAGAATAATAATTTTATTTGTCTCACCAATAGATCCAGGGATATATCCCATAATCATATTAATCCATGAAAAATCAAACTGATTAACATTATTTAATAAATCTAATGCATTACTATTTTCAGTAGCAGCAGGAATAGATAAAGCCGTAGCTCCTGAATATCCATCGGGACCAACTAGCCAAACTTTATCACCAGCAATTGTTGTTGGATATGCAAAATAAATAAATGCTCTAGTTACTAATGCTGGATTAAAAATATTATAACCTACACCACCAAAAATTTCTTTTCCAATTATTATTCCAAATGATGTAGCAACAAATACCTGCCAAAGGGGTATAGTTGGGGGCATTAGTAAAGGAATAAGAGCACAAGTAACTAAAAATCCCTCGTAAATGTCATGTTTTCTTATAACTGCAAAGAGCACTTCCCAAAACCCTCCAGCAATAAAAGTTACGATTATAACTGGAATGATATATCCCATACCAAAAACAAAATTATCAAAAAGGGTACGTTCTTTTCCTGATGCTATTCCAGCTTGTACACCAATATTTATCGCACCAAAGATATAACAAGGTATTAATGCTAAAACAACTAGGATCATCACTCTTTTAATATCAATACTATCGCGGATATGAGGACCAGATTTCGTCTTTTCATCAGAGGAGAATAAAAAGGACTCCGTTGCCTCAAAGATTGGAAAAAATCTTTGTAAAGGTCCACCATCAGTAAATTTTGGTTCAATATTTTGAATTAATTTTCGTATAGCATTTACCATATTATCCATCATCCTTCATTAGATTTAATCCATATCGTATTACTGATCCAACATCAATTTTACTTGGACAAACAAAAGAGCAAAGAGCAAAATCCTCTTCATCACATTCTAACAACCCTAACCCTTCCATTTCTTCAAAATCCTCAGCTAAAATAGAACGATATAATGCATTAGGGTAAATATCCATCGGAAGCACATCTTCCCAAGAATTAATTGGCACCATCGGTCTCAGAGATCCTGACTGTTGTGTAGTAAAATTAAATGTGTTTTTATTTAGAGATAGAAACGCATTTGTTACGCTATACCTTGTCTGCTCATTTCCAGGCTTTAATAGGCCAAGAAATTCTCTTTCATCAGAATTAGGAACAACGGATATAGTTGTATCATAATAACCTAAATATCCATTTATATTGGTCTCTTTTCCTGTTAAAACATCACCGGAAATGATTCGATTATCATCAGAATGAAGATTGTTGGTTAGAAATGTTTCAACATTAGCACCGATACGTGTTTTTATATGCGCAGGATTTTTTACTCCCGGGCCAGCAATGGTCCCCACAATTGAAGGATCATAAATACCTTTTAGAAATAAATCTCCTAGGGTAAGAACATGCTGAGCATTTACAACCCAGACAACTTCATTCGGTTTCCAAGGATCAATATGATGAATTTGAACCCCAACATTTCCAGACGGGTGCGGTCCAATAACTGTATGAAGATTAACATTCTTTGCAGAAGTTAATGCCTCGCAATTCGTATCAGCTTCAAATGTGAGATGCACACCTCCCTCTGATAATTGATTTAAAATATCAAGCCCAGCTTGAAATACTGATTGTTTATAACGTAAAGCAAAATCAAGATTAACAGTCAAAGGAGCAGAATTAAACCCTGATACAAATATTGCCCTAGGATTATCATTTGGATCTGAAATTTTATTAAATGGGCGCTGTCTAATTATAGGCCATAAATTCGCTTCCAAGATTCTATCTGTTACTTTACTCTTACCAAGAGAAGATATTTCTTGGTATTTGATTGGTGAATGAATAATTGAGTTTTCTTCTTTATTTAATTCGATTATTATATTTTGAATAGATCTTCTTTCACCCAAAATCACTTCTTTTATTTCTCCACCTCCAGGTGATGCCCATTTAATATCTGGTTGTACTTTATCAAAAAATAATGGAGATCCAATATCCACTTTATCGCCAACCTTAACTAATAGTTTAGGTTTTACATATCTAAAATCTTGTGGTTGAATAGAAACGGTTTTTGTTTTTTCTACATTATAATATTCATTTACTGGAGAGCCCGATATCCGAATATTATGTCCTTTTCTAATTTTAATATGAGTCAAGTATATTTCCTAGGTAGCTAATAATTATATTTGTACAAAAAATAATAAGCTATCATTTACCCAATTAAGTATTGGGGTCCAATAAATTCCAAAAAATACAGATGGAACTGCTAAAACTAATAATATTAAAGTTATTGATAAAGGCGGCACAACAATTTCCTCGCTTGGTTTTCCATCTAAATACATCGTTTTTACTACTCTCATATAAAAATACAGAGACACTACCGTATTAATCGCTCCAAAAAAAGCAATCCAGTAAAAGGCTGAACCAGCATTAATAACAGCAACAAATAAGTAAAATTTTCCTATAAACCCAACTGTGGGTGGCAAACCTGTGAGGGAAAACATAAATATTGTCATAACAATACCAACAATTGGCATTCGCCATCCTAATCCACTAAAATGCTCAAAATTTTCTCCTCCTTGTATTTGCGCAACATATATAAGAACAAAAAATGCTCCTAAATTCATAAAAAGATACATGACCAAATAAATCATTACAGCAAAAACACCTTCAGAAGAAATGGTGGGAAACGCCATTAACATATATCCGGCATGAGCAATACTTGAATAGGCCAGCATTCTTTTAACACTGTTTTGTTGAATAGCTACCAAATTACCCATTGTCATTGTTGCTACAGAAATAACACCTAATATTTCTGGCCAGGCAAAGCTAACATCGGCATACCATCCTAGAGTACTCAAAGAATCACCATCAACAAAAACCTGATTAAAAAAACGTATCATTAAAGCGAAACCTGCTGCTTTTGGTGCAACAGATAAATATGCAGTAATAGGAGTTGGTGATCCTTCATATACATCTGGTGTCCAAAAATGGAATGGGACGGCCGATATTTTATATCCGAATCCCGCTAATACAAATATAGTTGATAATGTTAATGCAAGATTTGATGATGAGTCCAAAGTTGTAATTGCATCTCGTATAGCAAAAAATTTGGTTGTACCTGTGAGGCCAAAAATAATACTTAATCCATACAACATAATCCCAGATGAAAATGCACCATAAATAACATATTTTAATGAAGCTTCATTTGATCTGGGGTTGTTTTTAAGGTACCCAGCTAAGATAAATGACATTAATGATACAACTTCAATTGACAAATAAACCGTTATCAAATCAATAGCACTTGCCATCAAAAACATTCCAAATACCATAATACATAATAGAGCATAGTACTCTCCAGTATGATACCCTTTAAACTCATTACTGTATCTAGTAAAAATAATAATAAGTAATGTAGCTACTAAAACCACAGATTTAACAAAACTAGCAAATGGATCAAAGGCCAATGAATCCATAAACAAAGTAGTTGGAGAATGGTTAGTTAGAAAAACTGCAGCTAAGGTTGCTAATAGACCAATAATAACATAATTGCTTACCCTACTTGTTCTATTTGATACTGAAAAAATATCAACAATAATAGCAATTATTATTGTGGCAGTTAACACAAGTTCCGGCCAAAATAATGATATACTCAATAGGTTATTCATCTAAAGCCTTGCTAGCTAAAATATACCAGCAATCCCTCCAACAACTGCAACTTGATCTATTAAGATATTCATTGTTTCTTTAATCATATCTAAGAAAGGCCGAGGGTATATACCAAGAAAAATTGTAATTACTAAAAGAGGTATAACTGTAAACAATTCTCGATTATTAATATCAACTAGTTTTGTATACTTTTGATTCAGTTTGCCAAAAAACATTCTTTGAAATGCCCATAAAAAATATGCAGCATTCAATAAAATCCCGATTGTAGAAATAATTACAATAGTACGAAAAACAGGAAATGCTCCAATAAGACACATGGCTTCACTTACAAATCCTGAAAGACCAGGCAAACCTAAACCAGCAAAAAATGCTAAAGCTACAATAGCTGTATAGATAGGCATTTGTGATGCAAGGCCACCAAAACCTTCAATATCTCGGTGATGAGCCTGCTCATAAATAACCCCCACTAAAATAAATAACATAGCTGAAATAGTACCATGATTAAACATCTGAAATACAGCACCATTAATTCCAGCTTGTGCAGCCATTAAATTTGAACCATTTGCAGATCCACCAGCAATAACAGCAGCCATACCCAATAATAAGTATCCCATATGATTGATACTTGAGTAAGCTACCATTTTCTTTAAGTCTTTTTGAGCTAAAGCACACATTGCTCCCCAAATAACATTAATCATACCTAATAGAGCAAGAGTTCCGGCAAACCACCAAACTGCATCTGGAAGCATAGTATAATTAATTCTGAGCATACCATAAACTCCTAACTTTAGAAGTATACCCGCTAATACAACCGATATAGCTGTTGGTGCCTCAACATGGGCTAAAGGAAGCCATGTATGGAAAGGAAATACTGGTACTTTAATCGCAAACCCAATAAATAATAACACCCATATTACTTTTATAGCACTCATTCCCCACCAAACCACTCCATCAAGAGCAAAAGGTGCACGTTCCATCATCAATTGCATATCAAAAGTCTCACCACAAGCGAAATATAAAGCGAGCAATGCTATTAACATTAAAACTGAACCAAATAAAGTATATAAGAAAAATTTTATTGCAGCATATTCTCTTTGAGGTCCGCCCCACATTCCAATTAAAAAATACATAGGCAATAACATTACCTCCCAAAAGACGTAAAATAGAAAAAAGTCCAATGATAAAAAAACACCCATAATACCAGTATCAAGTAAAAGAAATAAAGCAAAATATCCTTTTACCGCTCGATCAATATTCCAACTAACAAAAACGCCAATAAATGCAATTAATGCATTCAAGGCTACCATTGGCAAACTAAGACCGTCTACTCCAAGAATATAACTGATTCCTAGAGATGGAATCCATTCAGCTCTTTCCATGAATTGAAAGGATCCATTAGTTGCATCAAAAGTTGACCATAATACAATTGCAACAAGCAACTGAAGACCAGTTGTAACAGCAGCTGCTCGTTTAATGAGATCTTGTTTTTCCCTCGGGATAAAGGCTATTGCGACCATTCCTAAAACAGGAATCCATATAATCCAACTTAAAATATTATACATACGATTATCCTAATCATTTCATAGTTAAAAAGATTGAAAAATTATAATAATAATTACTCCAAAAAGGGCGAATAACATATAGTTTTGCAAACGACCAGTCTGAATTTCTTTCAAAGAAGACCCAACTTTCCCCATCGATCTACCAATTCCATCTACAATAGTTTGGTCAAGGCCATCATAATCTGTCCGACCAGTAACAATTGAAAGCCATTTTGTAATATGGCCAAAACCATTAATAAAATATTTATCGTATAAATCCCAATCGATATAAGAAACGCGATTTGCTAAACGTAAAAAAGGTTGATAAAGATATTTATTATAATTTTCATCAAAATAATATTTGTTTAGGGATAGATTATAATAAAGATCCAATCTTTTAGACCAAGTATCAGCAGATACACTATTTTTAATATATACGGACCACGAAAGTAAAATACCTAATGATGCAACAAGAATAGATAGAATCATTGTAAGAGTGTGACTATGGTGCATCCCTTCAGCTATATCATGAGCACTTGGACTCCCTGGAACCATAGAATCTTTGGCTTTTATTAATTCCATGAACCAACCATGATCTGATAAAGGATTAAAATAAGGTAGAGTATAAAAAATAAATACACTGAGCGAGCTTAAAAGAATTAAGGGGAAAACCATAGGTTTAGGAGATTCATGTATATCACTATAAACATTTGGCAATTTTGGCTGATTATGAAAGGTCATAAAAATTAGTCTGAACATATAAAAAGCTGTAATTAAAGCAGCAGAAAAACCAAAAACTGGTAAAAGAAAATGTTGAGGATGATGACTAGCAAATGAAAGGGTTCCTGCTAGAATAGCATCTTTAGATAAAAATCCGGAAAATAAAGGAACTCCTGAAATTGCAAGTGTGGCAACTAACATCGTCCAATATGTAATAGGCATTTTTGATTTGAAACCACCCATATTTCTCATATCCTGTGGATCAGTATCATGATCTTTTAAGTTATGTAGAGCATGGTGCATAGCATGTATAACACTGCCTGAGCCATAAAAGAGACAGGCTTTAAACATTGCATGAGTAACTAAATGGAAAAAACCTGCTACATACGCTCCTGTGCCCACTGCCAAAATCATGTACCCTAATTGACTAATCGTAGAATAGGCTAAAACCTTTTTTATATCGTTTTGTGTTATTGCTATTGTTGCTGCAAAAATGGCAGTAAATCCTCCTATATAAGCAATAAAGAGTAAAGCTTCTGGTGTAAATAATGGGAAAAGCCTTACAGAAAGATATACGCCAGCGGCAACCATTGTTGCTGCATGCATCAATGCAGAAACTGGCGTTGGTCCCTCCATCGCATCTGGCAACCAAATATGCAAAGGAAACTGAGATGATTTTCCTACGGCGCCCATAAATAATCCAATTCCAGCCAATGTCAATAGCGTTCCCGACATAGCCCCCTTGGCTACACCTTCAAAAACTTCCGCATAATTGAAGGTTCCCAAAGCAGTGAACACTAACATTAAACCAATAAAAAAACCAATATCTCCTACTCTGTTCGTTAGGAAAGCCTTTTTACTTGCATCAGCAGCAGAATCTTTTTCAAACCAATGACCAATTAATAAATAAGAACTAACTCCAACTAATTCCCAAAAGATATATAGAGAAACAAGATTATTTGCCAATACAATACCATTCATACTAAACGTAAATAAACCAAGATAAGCGAAGTATCTAGAATACCGTATATCACCTTCCATATATTTAGTTGAAAAAATGTGTGTCATAGTTGAAATCAGGGAGACTACAAGAAGCATAATTATTGTGATATTATCAATTAAGAAACCAAGCCTAATTTCAAAATCACCTAAATCCATCCATGTAAAAGAAGCTTCATGCCTGAATCCAGGATCATGTGATAGTAGCATACTGCCAAACATAGCTAATGATAAAATTAAGGTAAGTATGATTGTACCAATTCCTATAATATCACCTTGTCGAGGTAAACGCTTGCCAACAAATATTAAAACTATGAATGATATTAGAGGAAAGAATAATATCCCTAGGGCATAATTAATTAACATGTCTCCAGTCATAATTTTAATTCTCTTGCATCATCAATATTTACTGTATCCAGATTATTAAATACATTTATAATAATTGCTAACGCAACAGCTGCTTCCGCTGCAGCCATTATAATAACAAACAATGCGAAAACCTGCCCACTAAAGTTCATTCCTCCAAAACGAGCAAAGGCAACAAAATTAATATTTGCAGAATTCAATATTAACTCTACTCCCATCAAAACAGCGATTCCATTCCTTCGAGTAATAACTCCATATAAACCTAGGGAAAATAAAATGGCGCTTATATAGAGGTATGTTTGAAGATTATCCATCAATTCGTATTTCTCGAAAGCATTGCAGCACCAATTAAAGCACCCAATAAAAGTAAAGATGCAACTTCAAAGGGAAGTAAGTATTCCATCATTAATAATCTTCCTATGCTATCTGCTGTCTGAGCTGGTTCTTCAGAAGAAATCTGTAACCAGGATGTTTTTGTAATCATTGGAATTAAAAAACCCAAGACGCCCAATGTAATTACAGCACCTACTCTTCTTTGCAAACTTGTATGAGATATATTAACAGAACTGATCTTATTCGTTAACATAATACCAAAAATTAAGAGGACCAGAATGCCCCCTATATATATTACAATTTGAACACCTGCCATAAAATCCGCCCACATGAATATATATAAACCGGCAACACCGAAAAGTGTAAATAATAATGCAATTGCTGAGTATAATAACTGTTGTGATATCACTACCATTAATGCTGAGCCAAGCGTAATTGCTACAATTAATCCAAAAGCAATATTATCCATTTAACTTTCTCTTTCAGAAGAAATAGAAGTCGCACTTTCAATTTCCTCATCAGAAACTTTTTTTGCAAACCGAAATATTAGATCATTACGATCATACTGAGAAAATTCATAATCAATTTCATGCTTTTCTGAATTTGGCCCTCCGGTCATATAAATACATTCCTCCGGACAAGGATATACACATAAATTACAATAACAACATTCGGACATATCAATATCAAACCTGGAAACAACCATTGCTTTTTTTGTACCATTTGCAGTGATCCCAGTATGACCGATACTATGGATATCTTCACCTCTATTTGGTACTTTTACTGTATCAATTTTGATACAATCTACTGGACAGGCTCTTTCACATTTTAAACAACCAATACAATCATCAATATCTACATGCAGCCTTGATCTAATTACATTATAATTACTATGATCAAAACCAATATCTCTTTCAGGGCGAGGCCATCTTTCTTCCGGATACTGCAATGTGACATTGTTGCGACGTATTAACCATAAATGTTGAAAAGTGACTCTCATCCCGGTTAACATCGTTGTTATAGTTTCCCAAATATTTCTTAAATAATTACCCATAAGCTTATCCTACTATTAAATGCCAAATACCCACACCAAAAATATTTACTAATGAAATTGGTATAAATCCCTTCCAACAAACATCCATTAACTGATCAACTCGTAATCTTGGAAAAGTCCAACGAAACCAAATCATCATAAATATCAAAAACATACTCTTACTCATAAACCAAAACAAACCCCAACCAGGAGTATCAAGCATCCCAGGAATAGGGCTTTGCCATCCGCCCATAAAAGCAGATGCAGCTACACCGCTAACTACAAACATATTTGCATATTCACTTAAAAAGAAGAACGCATATCGCATACCAGAATACTCAGTAAAGGCTCCAGCTACAAGCTCTGATTCTGCTTCAGGAATATCAAAAGGAGTACGATTACACTCTGCAACACCACTAATAAAAAAAATGAAAAAAGCCAAAAAGGTAAATGGATTGTTAAATAATAACCAATTCGGTAGAAAACCCCAGATTAAACCGCTTTGATATTGAATAATTCCTTGCATACTCATTGTGCTAGTTAGCATAATTACTGCTACAATAGATAAAGCAGCTGGTATTTCATAACTAACAATCTGTGCAGCTGAACGCATTGCACCATATAAAGACCATTTATTATTTGAACTCCATCCTGCTAATATGATACCAATAACCCCCAAGGAACTGACAGCTAAGATATAAAATATACCAATATTCATATCTGCTATAATCAATGTCTGGCTGAAAGGCAATGCTGAAAAAGCAATAAATGCACCTATAAAAACAATGAAAGGAGCTAAAATAAATAATTTCTTATCAGCAGATGAAGGAATAATATCTTCTTTTAAAATTAATTTTAATGCGTCTGCAACAGGTTGAAGCAATCCCCATCTCCAAGCATGTAGACCAACACCTTGCCCCATTGGGCCAACTTTATCCTGGATAAAAGAAGAAATTTTTAATTCACCATATATAGCAACTAATGCATAAACAGCAATAAAGAGGAATACTGGAACTGCACATAAAATAACCGCTACAATAAAAGTAATTCCAGGCCAGGCTGCGCTCGTTGGAAACCACTCAATGAGGCGATCAACAATCATCGGTCTATTTCTCCTAAAACAATATCAAGACTTCCTAGAATAGCAATTACATCTGAAAGCATCCATCCTCGTGATATTTCATTAAGAACACTGAGAGCTGTAAAAGCAGGGGAACGCATTTTCAACCGGTATGGCTGTGGAGAACCGTCACTAATAATATAGTACGCTAAATCGCCCCTGGGACTTTCGGTTCTCTGGTATATTGATCCTTTTGGTGGTCGAATTTTCTTAGGAATGGCCTGATGCACATCTCCATCTTGTGGAAGATCTTTTAATGCTTGACGTAAAATTTTTGCACTTTCCGTCATTTCTAACATACGGACATAAAATCGATCCCAACAATCACCAGTAGTACCAACAGTACCTTCTCCAATAGGAACATCAAAGTCAAAACGCTCATAAATCGAATAAGGTTCATCTTTGCGCAAATCCCATTTTACACCTGACCCTCGCAAATTAGGGCCTGAAACTCCATAACTAATGGCAACTTCTGGCGGTAGCACGCCTACATCTGCTGTTCTTTCTATAAAAATCTTATTATAGGTTAATATTTCATTGTACTCTTTTAATTTGGGTTCAAAATAATCTAAAAACCCATATACAGTTTCAACGAATCCAACAGGAAGATCATGAGAAACACCACCTACCCACATATAATTATACAATAATCTTGCGCCACATGTCAGTTCAAAAATATCAAGAATACGTTCACGATCTCTAAACATATAAAGGAAAGGAGTAAAAGCACCCACATCAAGACCATAAACACCTAAAGCAAGAAGATGGCTAGCAATACGATTCAATTCAGCCATAATTATTCGAATATATTCTACACGATCAGGGACTTTAATTTCCATTAACTTTTCCATGGCCACAACATATCCAAAATTGTTATTCATCGATGCGATATAATCGCAACGGTCTGTAAATGGAATCACTTGTTCGTAAGTTGAATTCTCACAATGTTTTTCAAAACATCGATGTAAGTAACCAATAATAGGCTCTATATCTGAAACAATCTCACCATCAGTCACTACTTTTAAACGTAGTACGCCATGAGTACTAGGGTGCTGAGGCCCTATGTTTAAAACCATTTGATCGCCTTTAACTATTCCCATCCTTCTTTCACCTTTGGAACTATAATGCCATGGTATGTTTCCTGTACTTCATAATCTTTTCTCAATGGCCATCCTTCCCAATCCTCAGGAAGTAAAATCCGTTTAAGATCTCTATGCCCTTCAAATTCTATTCCATACATATCATACGTTTCTCTTTCAAACCAATCTCCAATTCGCCATATTGATTCAACTGATGGAACTTTTGCTTTTTTACGGGGGCAAGAAATTCTTATTTCAACTGCATGACGATGGGTCATAGAATGCAAATTATATCTAACTTCAAGATCAGATTCTTCACCTAGGTCTACTCCAGTTATACACTGCAAAGAATCAAATAAACATGCTGGATCGTCACGCAAATACTTGGAAATAACCAACCAATTTTTAGGTTGTATTTGGATATGTTTATTGGAAGATAATTCTTTATTAATATCATCTGGAAATTGCTGGATAAGTAATTCAGCTATATGCTCATTAGTTGTTTTATCCTTTTTTGAATCTGATGAATCATTTGAATTTTCATCAGGACTTGCTTCGTTTTTTTCTTTAATAGCTTCTCGTTTTGCTTTCACAAGAGCTGCTTTCGCCTTCGAACGAGTAACACGATCCTCAATATTGTTGATTACATCGATATCCCCTTCTAATGCTTTTTCAACAGCTTCTTTAATCAGCTGTTCTAAATTATCCGTCATGCAGTCTTCCGCGTAAGAGGACGTTCACTTTGTATCTTTTCTTGAAGTTTTAATAATCCTTCAATTAATGCTTCTGGTCTTGGTGGACATCCTGGTACATACACATCCACTGGCACTACCAAATCAACTCCTTTTAAGACATGATACCCATGTTGCCAATAAGGTCCTCCACTTGTAGCGCAACTACCCATGGAAATAACGTATTTGGGGTTCGCCATCTGTTCATAGAGTTTCTTTACTCTTAGGGCCATTTTTAAAGTAACGGTACCTGCAACAATCATCACATCGGCTTGTCTTGGAGATGACCTTGGGATCATTCCTATACGCATCAAATCATGTCTACTAGCTGCCGTAGCCATCATTTCAATTGCACAACAAGCTAAACCAAATTGAAAAAACCAAGGAGATGTTGATCTTGCCCACCCCATTAACTTATCTAGTGATGCAACAACTACATTATCCTGAAATTTATTTTCAAATACTCCCAACAGTTTCTCCTTCCGTTTGTGAAGCCTTTTGACGATATCTTCCTCTACCATACTTCACATTATATTTTACCCAATCCAAATCACCTTTTTTCCAAACATATGCTAAGCCTACAATCAAAATGAGTAGAAAAATTCCCATCTCAACGAATGCTACCATACCCATATCTTTAAAAACCATCGCCCATGGAAACAAGAATACAACTTCAACATCAAAAATTAGAAATATAAGTGCAATAACATAAAAGCGAATATTGAATTGGACCCAAGCAGATCCTTCAGGCTCTTCACCGCATTCATAATTATCAAGCTTATCTGGTGTCTTTTGGCTAGGGGCTACTAAACTTTGTATAAATAGAGGAACATATACTAAAACTATTGCTAGCATAGCAAAAATTAAAACGGTTCCAAAGTCTCGGTACATTATATCAATACGGCTTTTCGCAAGCACTGAATTTAGCGGAATGCCTTTTCCGTAGTCAAGCCAAACTTCACTATATTTTATGTCAGCAAAGCAATTGGCAACATTAAGAGCATTATCATAAATTATATGATCATGTCTTGGATAAATATAGGGATCCTATACCTCATCGGTATTTTACCTAGATGGATGGTACATCCATTTGCAAAAACATACGTTGCTGGTGAAACAATTGAAAAAACAGTTCAAGTAGTTAATAAAATGAATGAGCTCGGCTATGCTTGTACACTTGATATATTAGGAGAGCATATACAATCTCCTTCTAAAGCAGAAAAAATAACAAAAGACTATTGCAATCTATATGAGGTAATTAACAAAGAAACATTAAATTGCAATATTTCAATTAAGCTAACACATATCGGCCTTGAACTTGATCAAAAGCTTGTTGAAAATAATCTTCAAAAAATTTTACGGCACGCAAAGTCTCACAACAACTTTCTAAGAATAGATATGGAGAACTCTCCATATACTCAAAGAACAATTAATTTA
>NZXC01000006.1 GCA_002701785.1 Fidelibacterota bacterium | reverse complement strand
CCGGACAGCCCAGCCATTATGAATCAAGTTAAAATTTGCATTGTTATAAACAATGCTTGTTCCCTCTGTGCGGTAAAAATTTTGCCAACCAATTGTTGCGCCATTCAAGGGCCCAGTCATTGTATTGTATTGGAATATTATTTCACCAGTGCTTTTAAGAATAACCTGAAATGTATACGATGAAGTTGCCTCTTGCCCCAAGCGGTCTACATCGTTAAACGTGATCACCAATTGGTTTTCATCGCTATGGTAATAGGCTTTATCGCTAGTAAATATTAAATCATCCCAGAATGGTGCCAGCGCAGCTTCTGGTGCAGCCGCTGATGGAAATTCTAGGTTATTGTAAACACTAGAACTGTTGGTAAAACTAATAAAACCATTGGTAGAAATTCTAAAAGTTGAGTAATCAATTCCGTAAAATGGAAACACAAAACCAATTGGGTGTGGCCCCGTATTATTATCATCACCAGACATAGAGATCAACGTTCCTGTGCTTGTAATATCCTGCCAGCTATAGACTGGTCCACCTGCGCTATCACTACTAAACCATTTATAATCTGGCAACAGTTGCTGTTGAGGGGAGTCACTGCTCCACGTTACGTTTCCATAAATACTCCCATCGTAGTCATTTCTAGAGTCTCCTACAAAACTGCCAGACCCTTCGTTCATGCGCCAGTAGCCCACTAAACTATAACTGCTACTGCTTAACGTGGTGACATCTAATGCGTTGCCGGAATTATAAATTTCACTTACACTGTAAGAAGATAGTTCCTGATTCCAAATCGCCACATCATCAATTTTCCCATTAAATACTGAAGGGTTTTCATCTGGACCATTGCTTATACTTCCAATATATAATGGTACTGTGCTTCCATAGATATTTCCAATAGTACTATCTGTGGTAACATCCACACCGTTAACATATATGCTTGCCGAGCTCCCATTAAATGAAGCTATAATTTGGGTCCAGCTAGTTGTTGCCGAAAAGGATCCGCGGGCATAATCACTTCCACCAGCAATAAGCGTAACCAGCCCCTGTGCTGGGTTTACTTCTAATTCATATCCATAGTAATCATCCCAGCCAACTTTCTTAGAAACAATTCTTAGAAATTCATCTTCCGTAGGGTCATTCAATTTAATATAGGCCATAATAGATCCTTGGCTCCACGTTCCGGATTCACTAATGTTCAAATCGTAACTATGAGGAATTCTTACGCTGCCACTTACTCCATCAAAATTAAGTGATTGAGATACCAGCCACTGTGGTGTTGCCAAGGCGAAAACAAAAAATAGTATATATACTGTGCGAATTCTAATCATAATATATACTTACTCTGGTAATGTTGGAGGTTCTGGAAGCGCAGATGCTGCAGCTGGTTGTGTTAGAAAGTATGCTGCAACCGCAGCCAAACCAACTCCGCCAATAACTGTCCAGCTAACGCCACCGCCGGAATCAGCGACATCGCCTCCACCGGAGTATTTGCGACGTTTTTTAATTAAATCTTTTGGGGCATCCAACCCAAGAATGGTCCATGCCAAAATCTCAATTTCAATAATCATACCCTCTACCTTACCCTCATAGGTAACACTCTGCATATTTTCCGCAGCTCCTGTTGCCACACTAAACATTTTTATATCAATGGTGTAGGCTTCTCCAAGCTTACCAATTGCTCCATTTACCATAAATTCCACACCTAACATGGCACCAACTTCTGCTGCACATTCCTGACTACTACACTCTGCTCCCGTCATCCCCTGTTCTTCCAATACTTCGGACATCACTCCACGCTCCACCATCTGAACGCGATCTGTATTGCTCATAGCAGTTGTAAATCGATCGGTTAGCGTTTGTGCTTCCATTAATGAAATTCCACGCCCTTCAAAATCTAAAATTGCAACAGTTGGCTTATCCTGGTCACCGCCACGTTTTAATTTTAGGCGTTGGGGCGGCTGTAAGCCTACAATCTCCCATGCCAAAATTTGCATTTCTGTTAACAGTCCAGAAATATCTCCTTCATGGGTGGCATTCACGGAGCGCTCTGTAGCGCCCGTTTCAACAGAGAACATTTTTACATCAATTGTAAATGAATCGCCTAGTTTCCCAATAGTACCACTTACCATAAACTGGACTCCTAGTAATTGCCCAACTTCTGCAGCACATTCATCGGATACACATCCAGATTGCGCAAGCCCTTGTTCCGCCATAATGCTTTCAATTGCCTTCCGCTCAATTAGGCGTACTGCATTTGTAGCCCCAATTTCCGAGCGCATACGTTCCGTAAGAGTTTGCACCTCTTGCACGCTTATTCCTTGGCCTTCAAAATCTAAAATTGCAACTGTGGGACGACTATCCTGAGCCTGAACAGTAGCAACTATTAAAAATGTCAATAATATATATGTAAGAGTATCTTTCACTAAAATCCTCAAAAGTTATGACATGAATTTTAAATATACAGTGCGCCAGAACACATCTTCAATTATTCATCTGCCTCTGCTAATAATTTTTCTACCATAGATCCAACTTCTCCTTCAAAGTCTTCCCCTTCATGAAAGCCTTTTTTTGCTAATCGAATTGTTTGAAATTTATCAATTACATAGAGCCTAGGTAGAGTTTTGGCTCCATATCGTTCTTTTGCAACACCTCTGTTATCATTTAATATTGGCATGGTAATGCCCTTTGTCGCTAAAAACGGTCCCGCTTTTGGCGAATCTTCAAACCCCGGACTAGTACGAGTTGCCTCCGTGATATCAACAAGAAACCATTTGACGCGCTTTCCATCAAATTTTTCATACAAATTTTGTAATAGTGGTAATTCTTTCATGCAAGGCTTACACCACGTTGCAAAAAAACTAACCACAACAACATGTCTATATGGTTGGGTTGTGCTTTTTCGGAGTCTTGCACCACGTTCCACAGTCCAGTTTTTCAAAAACTCAAACTTAGCTGGTGCATACATCAGAGCCCAAGATGGCGCAACGCTTCCAGCTGCTAAACCCGGGTCTTCTATCCCATCAGCATCCGGAACTACTGCTACTTCTGATTCATCTTCTTTCTTCACTTCTTCTTGCTCTTGCGCAATAAGCGGTATTGAAATCGCAAGCACAAAAAATAATATATAGTGAACTGGTATCATCACTGAGAATTTATAAGTCATTAATTTCTCCATTGGTTAATTAATCAAAGCACTATTAAAACTCTACAATCTTTTAAAATTCCATAAGAACTATTTGCTGATCTTATACGCATAATATCTGAATTCCCAATAATAACATCTACATTATTGGACCCAGACGCTGCGACAGCTTTTATAACAAGAGGGTTTCCTTTTACGCGATCATCTTCTTTGCCGGCATCAAGCCCTTTTGCATAACCAGCAACTCCATTTTTAATAGCATATTCTCGAGTATAATTTGATGGCCCATATACGATTCCACCATTTTGATCTAATATTTGTGGAGACATTGCTGGACGGACACCAAGCCCACTACAATCAATAATTAAACCTGTTATCGCTCCTGTTGTTGGACCATCTGCAGCGGCTGTAGCATCCCCAGACGGGGCAGCTGCGCTCGGTGCAAATGGATCTAAAAATCCTGTGGGTGGTATCATAACTTCGGATATTCCAGACATAGGCACTTCATACACAACTTCAATGGATGTGTCGCTAAGATATTTTGGATCACCTACTTGAAATGCACCGCGAATTACCCCCTGTACTTGGGTTTTAATAACATCATCAAACATGGCTCCACTCATTGTAGTTTCGCTAGTCAATGTTACCCCATTAACAATTTCAATTAATTGACGCAATGCATCCTGCTTAGCAATCCGCAGAGCCGCACGTCGTGCTTGACCTGCATTAATTACATTTTGAGGAATATAGCCAATTCCAGTTGCTTGCACTTTTCTCCCATTGTAATCTATAGATCCTCGATCAAAAGTTTCTCCAACAAAACTATCCTGCCCAATTAGAAGACTGCTAATTAGAAATGTTATATATAAACTTTGTTTCATTACATCACTCCTTAAATTATTGAACAATTTCTGCTGTGATTCGATTTCCGGTCATTCCGGTNACTTTAAAATTTAATCCATCAGGTGTTGTTTGACTTAATCCCATTGCTAAATCCATAGCCTTCCCTTCAAATTCAACTTCGTATTCAGCAACTCCATCATTTAAACTTTTTGAATATGCGTTTCGGATACCAGATACAGTTTGCGCACTTAAAAANGATTGAAACATCATATACGACCCAAAGTCNGCATTNTTCAANACAATAAATACTTTAACAAANTTGGATTGCTGNGTGCTCCATTTTTGAATTANTTGNCGNATNATATCTTCTCCCATTTTTGCGGCAGCNTGATTCACCGCATTTACACCTGCTGTTGAAGGNGAAATATGCGGTTTTTTTCCATGAGCATTAGGAACAACGGCTAAAATTTCTCCAGTATCTACGCGAACAATTTTTCCATTTAAATCCGCCTGACCTGATGTCATTCCATAAAATTCTCCACCGGAGGATATCTTTGCTGTACCGATAACAATTACTTCCGCTCCTAGCATTCCAGCAATTTTTGCAGCAGCAGCCACATTGCCTTCCAACGCCTGTTCAAAATCTGGCTTTCCTTTTAATGCTTGGACTAGTTGACGATCCACGACATCAAACCCCTTTTCGTAAAACATGCTGAGTAGTTTGGTCTCTGCAAAGTCTGTAGGCGTATTATCAATTAAATTTTCTTCTCGAAGGAGAAAAATAATCCTAGGTCGGTTCATTGAGTTTAGCAGCGTCTGTAACGCCGCTTCATCCTGCATGACCTGATCAAGCATTTGAGTAACCTCAGCAGATATGGTTATCTCCCAGTTCCCATCAGGGTCTTTTTTCTCATTCACAATCTCAAACTTTTTTACGAACCCTTGTGCCTTAGAATAAATATTATCACTTAAAGAGGTCGCCGTTACCACGGTTTCTGAGCTAATGTAAGCCCCTAATCCGTTCTCTACTGCATCACGCTTTGCCTGTTCAATAGCAGCATCCTTTGTTAATCCATAGCCAATCCCCTTTGCAGTTTGTGCCTGCGATAAAAGAGCCTCTATTGGCAGAAAACATATTAATATAACCAAAAAATATTTCTTCATTTATTTTAACCCTATGTTTTACCTCGCTAAACGCGCAAATCTATAACTAGAAACAATAATAATCTAAATTATTTAATAATATATCATTAACCAACAATAAAGCTATCTTTGTGATATAAATCAAATATTGATATTCAAGCCGTTTATTTTCAAAGTTTTTCATCCTATATTCAAGCTGTTTAATCAATAGTAAGGATTATAGTATGAAACATTTATCTTTTAGAATATTTGCAATATCTACATTATTGTTTATTACAGGATGCGCAACAAAGCCACAAAGTGATGTGGACAGTCCTGAATATCATTTTCGTTCTGGAATGCGTTCTGTTGACACTGGGAATTATGATGCTGCTTTGAATTCTTTTCAAAGAGCGCTTGACCTAGATAAAAAATTCGTTTCTGGATATGCAGGGCTGGGATTGGCAAATGCACATTTGGGTAACACAAAAGCAGCCAAAAAGAATATTGGCAAAGCAGTTGATAAAGGCTCAAAAGATCCTGATGTACTTGCGATCTGCGCACGCGCTTGGATTGTAATGCGTAAAGATGAAAAAAAATGGTTCAAGAAAGCTACAAATATTCTTGATAAAGCATTAAAACGAGATAAACAACATGAAGGTTCAATGTATTATTATGGTTTAGCTCATTTATATAAATATAATTTTAGTGATGCAGAGTCATATTTCAGAAAAGTAGTCGAATTAAAAGGAGCTTACTCAGGAAAAGCAGATGCGCAATGGAGGCGATCGCAAAAGATTGTACGAGCAATGCCAGGTACAGAGGCAGGCAAAAAAATTGCATTACAAGAAAAAATTAACCGTGCAGATTTATCTGTTATATTTGCGGAAGAATTAAAGATAAGTGAACTAATGGAAAAATTACCATCACAAAGTGGGGGCTTTCAAACTCCGGGTCAAATGAATACATCTTCTCGATCAAGGAGTCCATCCGATGCAAGTGGCCACTGGGCTTCTTCTTGGATTAATGAAGTGATTCAATATGGTATTTTAGAAGTTGGGCCAGATGGCCGTTTTTATCCAGATGAAACTATTACTCGCGCTGAATATGCTATGGCTGTTCAACGATTGCTTGTAGTTGCCACACGTGATAATAGTTTAGAAGTGCGTTATTTTGGAGAAAAACCATCACGATTTAGCGATGTACCTAGCAGCCATCCAGCTTACAATGCTATGGCTTTATGTAGTGAAAGAGGAATAATGCAATCTGATGTAATGACTGGAAAATTTAATCCATCAGGGTATATTGATGGCGCTGATGCGTTATTAATTATTCGAACATTGCAAAATTCTTTACGGATGACATTTTAGGATAAATAATATTTTTGATTTAAGGGGCAATTTAATTGCCCCTTTTTTTATTCCATTTACATTCAATTTGTAAAATTGTATTTTAAGTCATGAGGTTACGAACTCTTCTCATCGTTCTATTTGTATGTTTTTTTGCGCCAAGCTGCGTAGAACACTTGGTTACGATTAGAGTTTTTCCAGATGGAAGATATTTTATGAATTTTGTTAGCCGTGGTGATTCTACCGATGTGTTTAATGAGGACTTCCCTCATCCATTTGGGGATCCGTGGATCACAAAAATTGAAACAGAAATTTCTGATGATGAAATAACTTGGATTATGTCAACATCGGGCCTGCTAAGTGGACCAACTGCTTTTTCATCTGGTAATAATTCGTTGGTTGAGCTTGCGCATCCTATTGATGTTCGNNCTGAAAAAAGCTTATTTGGAACACATTATTTTGTTACACAGTTTTTTAATGGAAGAGAAGTATTTCGCAAGTATCCTAAATTTGGTAATAGTATGAGCAGCATTGATAACGATACCACTAAATGGATTGGTGAGGCTTTGTATTATATTGGATCTACAGCAATTAATGATTTACAAACCGATTCCAGCACAATGATTAATNGCATTCTGGCGGAGAGAATGGAAAACTATATACGTGGATATGTTGATAGAAAAAACTTTACTGAATTATATTCATTAGAAGATTCTTCAGGAATATTTGTTAGGGATATTTTAAAACCTTTTATAAATGATCTNCCTTCAAATTACGAATTGGTTTTCCAAAGNTTGGTAGACCTGTATTCAAAAGAAATGCATATCACCGGACAACTAAGAGATGATCAATTTAAGTTCTATATCTTTTTACCAGGCGCTATTATAACTACCAATGCTGACTCAATAGCTGGTGACACATTAATGTGGACATTTGGGTTAAAAGAATTTCTTAATGATGATTACATATTACAAGCTGAGTCAATTATTTATTCAAAGAAACGCATTCAAGCCGGTATAATTATTTTATCAGGCTTAGTATTAATCCTTGCGTTTTTCTTAATTAAATTCAAACAATGAAATTTAAAATTTTCATTCTCATTAATCTAATTGCACCATTTTTATTTGCTGCAAAACCAAAATTCAATGATAATCAGATTATAGCTATGACACCTCATTATTTTGAAAGGAATCATTCTTCCCCTGAATTATTAGGTGTTAATATTTATAAATCCCGTCAAGGAAGAGTGTATCAAATTGATATTCAAGTTGATAGAAATAGAATTAACGATGATTTAAGTTTTGCTTATTCCGCTTTAACAAATATGGGGCAGTATGCAAAAAAACCCATAAAGCAATTAATTGTGGTGATGCATAGTGATAATTATCGAAACCCTCCTCAAGTTTGTATTGGGAAAGCAAAATGCAGTATTGATTTCTGGGTTCATGAAAAAGGAGAATATCAAAGCTGGTATAAAGACTGCATCCATTTTAAAGAGCTATAATACTTTATGAAACTTCGCACAGGTTCTGATGCTAATCACTATCTGATTCTATATTTTGTAGTATTATTTTTCATCGCGTATTCAAATGCTTTTGCTACGGACATTCCAGATTCAACGTACAAAAAAACATTGCCCTTGCTTCTACATAGGCCTCCTAAAGTAATGTTTGATGATAGGCCAACATTGCTCCAACTATTTGTAAATATACCCGATGACAGTATTAAAACAGTTAGCATTTTTTATAAAACAAATGAAATGAGCATCTTTCAAGAAATTGCACTAGGTAAACTTAAAGGAGCGTTTACTTATAAATTTGATCCCGGAAAACAAAAAGGCAATTCTTTATCATATTTCTTTGTTGTTCAACAATTAGGGGATGCGGTGCATGCTGTTCCTATAGGCAATTCTGGTAAAATTAAACCATATAATCAATCCCTTGTAGATGCTATTGAATACTATGAGAAACGATTAAAATCATTACAATAATGAAAGTCTCTGAAACAATTAAATCTCTTCGGGAAAAAATAAATAATCATAATTATCAATATTATGTATTAGATAATCCAATAATTTCTGATAGTGAATATGATAAATTGTTAAAAGATCTTGAATTAATAGAAAAGAAATATCCGGAATTTATTATTCCGGAATCTCCTACCCAAAGAATTGGCGCACAACCAATTGAAAGTTTTGGAACAGTTACACATCGTATAACAATGATGTCTTTAGCAAATGCTATGTCTGATGATGAATTAAAAGCATTTGACGAACGACTCAAAAAAAAATTAAATAGTGCTGAAGAAATTGAATATGTCATTGAACCAAAGCTTGATGGTCTTGCTGTTGAATTAATTTATGAAAATGGAAAATTTATCAATGGNTCTACGCGAGGGGATGGCAATACAGGGGAAGATATAACATCTAATCTAAAAACCATTAAGGGTATTCCTTTAATTTTAAGAGATGATATTATTTCTTTACCAGATTTGATGGAAGTAAGAGGCGAAGTATTTATTCGAAAAGAAGATTTTGAACTCTTAAACNCCAAAAGGTCGCAATCAAATAAACAGCCTTTTGCAAATGCAAGAAATGCTGCAGCGGGCAGTTTAAGACAGCTAGATCCAAAAATTACTGCAAAACGCTCTCTGTCAATTTATTGTTATCAAGCAGGNATAGTTGATGGTATAAATTTAAATACTCACTCAGAGTTTTTAGAACGCTTAAAGAGCTGGGGTCTACCTGTNAACCCTGAAGTAAAAATAGTCAANGGCATTGAAAAGGCAATACAATTCCACAAAAAACTTGAAACCATAAGAAATGAATTCCCATATGAAATTGATGGGTCCGTTATCAAAGTTAACTCATTATCTATTCGGAATAAGCTTGGCGTAAGAAGTAGAAGTCCGCGTTGGGCTATTGCTGGTAAATTTAAGGCACAGCAAGTCACTACAATTATAAATGATATTTTTACTTCTGTTGGAAGGACTGGNGCTATNACNCCTGTAGCAAAGCTACAACCAGTAGAGGTTGGGGGAGTAACAGTAACAAANGCAACCCTTCATAATCAAGATGAAATAGATCGAAAAGATATTCGAATTGGGGATACAGTTATAATTGAGCGATCAGGAGACGTAATTCCAAAAGTAATAAAAGTAATTCAAGAAAAACGNACANAAGATGCAAAAGTTTATCATCTACCAGATCATTGCCCTGAATGTAATAATCAGCTAATGAGACCTGAAAATGAAGTAGTATTTCGATGCCCTAACTATTCATGCCCAGCAAAAATTAAAGGAAATATAAAACATTTTGTTTCAAAAAATGCATTGGATATGGATGGGCTTGGAGAAAAACTGATCGATCAACTAGTAAACGAAAGAATTATAAAAAAAGTTGATGATTTATTTCGAATTAAGAAAAATCAGTTAGCAAATCTTGAAAGGATGGGGGATAAATCTGCTGATAATATTATAGATTCAATTAATAATTCTAAACTAACTTCATTTTCGCGATTTATATACGCTCTCGGAATAAGACATGTTGGTGAACATACATCAAAAATACTAGAAAGTGCTTTTAAAGGAAATTTCGATTCGTTTTTAGAAGCTACGTTTGAAGATTTAGAATCTATTGAGGAAATTGGCCCGATTGTTGCACAATCTATCATAGAATTTTGGAATGATGAATCGAATAAACAGATTGCTAATAATTGTTTTGAATTCGGAATTAAACTTAAAAGAAATAATGAAATAGTAGATCAAATTCTTACTGGAAAAACATTTGTTTTCACTGGATCATTAGAGAGGATTAATAGAAAGGAAGCAAAAGAAATTGTTGAAAGACAGGGCGGGCGGACAAGTAATTCTATAAGCAAAAATACAGATTATGTGGTTGCTGGTCCTGGGTCAGGAACAAAACTTGAAAAGGCAAAGATATTAGGAATAAATATTATTAACGAAGATGAATTTGAAAAGTTGGTTAACAAAGGTTAAATATTATCAACATTTATAGTTCATAATAAATAAAGGAATAATTATCATGATGAAAATTGAAACAATCGTAGGGGATGTAGTATTACTACTTCTTCAAGAGGTTGAAAGTTTGAAAGAAATGGGCATTCAAAAGAATAAAATTTATGCAAGAATAGCTGGATATGATGAAAACGGAATTTGGATTGAACATCCAAATTTTCAAATTCCTCGAATGAAAGACCCAACCAATAAAGACACCAAGATAACTACAGAAACTGTTACAGCCTCCGTATTAATCGCTTGGCCATTTATTACATCAATAGTTCACTTTCCAAATGTAGAAGGTTTTGACTTCCCTAATCCTTTTGATTTACATTTTGGTTTTGATATAGAAAATTGAAAATCCCTGCAGTTAAAATCCGTGGATTAAAAAAATCCTTTAATAAAGTACAAGCTCTTAATGGAGTTGATTTAACAATTAAACCGGGTGAGTTTTTAGGGTTNTTAGGGCCAAATGGCGCTGGGAAAACAACAACAATTAATATTCTTACNGGTTTAGTTATTAGANAANAAGGNNTAACNGAAATATTTGGGAAGGACACGGTAAAAGATTATCGATTCACCCGATCAAAAATTGGNATTGCAGCACANGAGATGTCAATTGATTGGTTCTTNCCTATTGAGAAACTGCTNTTGTTTCATGCTGGTTATTATGGATTACCCATTANNCAAGCAAAAGAACGAGTTGATATNATCATAGAAAAACTNGGTCTTGGTGAAAAAAAGAACACTCGGTTACGGCAACTATCTGGTGGAATGAAGCGTCGCTACCAANTAGCAAAAGCACTTATTCATGATCCAGAAATAATTATTTTAGATGAACCAACCGCTGGGGTNGANGTAGAGCTTCGACATGAATTATGGGATTATTTACGACAACTTCATAGTGAAGGTAAAACCATACTACTTACAACTCACTATATTGAAGAAGCTGAATTNTTATGTGAGNGAGTGGCGATTATTAATAAGGGNAAAATAATTAAAGANGGATCCCCANNNGAGCTTACTATGCANTTAGGNCAATCAGGTTTGTCCGTTCACTTATCAGGGTGGGNNGATAGNAAGAAAGAAATACTAGATGANTTTACTTTTACTTATGATGATGGAAGGTTGCATTTTTCTCTATTAGATCCTGAGAAAGANATGGCAACAATCATTAAAATTTTAACAAAAAATGATTGTNATNTTCAAAGTGTAAGCGCTGATAAAGCATCCTTGGAGGATGTNTTTCTTGATCTCACTGGGGANAAAATTAATTAATGGGAAAAGTAAATTGGATTGGTTTATGGACATTAATTAGACGTGAAGTAGGNCGCTTTTTTTCTGTATATCGTCAAACTGTTCTTCCAGGATTAATATCATCTGGATTATATATATTAGTNTTTGGATTTACACTTGAGCNACGNATCGAAGAAATAAATGGNATACCATATACATTATTTATTCTACCNGGATTATTAATGATGAATACTCTAACAAATGCTACTGCCAATACATCTTCATCAATGCTGCAAATGAAATTACTTCAGCAATTACCAGATATTTTAACTGCNCCATTATCAGCTATGGAAATTTCCATAGCTTATATTATTGGNGGGACAGTTCGTGGAACNGTAAATGGNGTTTTAGTTATGATTTTAGGTATTGTATTAATTGATTTNCCTGTGCACTCACCAATATTAACAGTGTGCTTTATAATAATGGTTTCTTGGGCCTTTGCAAGTATGGGTTTAGTCTTGGGGCAATTGTCAGATTCATGGGATCAACTTGCAATGATGCAAAACTTTTTTTTAACTCCATTAAGTTTTCTAGGCGGTGTATTCTATTCAATNAACATGTTGCCTGACTGGGCTCAATCAATAAGCCTATTTAACCCTATATATTATATGATAAATGGAATACGATTTACCACTCTTGGTATAGCAGACACCTCTCCCTTAACTAGTTTTATNATGGCGTTGGTTATGACTATACTATTCACAATANCGGCTATTTTATTAATGCATAGCGGTAAAAAGATTAAACAATGACTNATATAAAACNGGTNTTAATAGCTATTGTAATTTGTTCATCAAACAATATTACTTTAGCTCAAAATANTNANNTGGATTCANTTAACTGGAAACAATATATAAGAGGTGGATTAGTCCAAGTGTCTAAGGATAANGGAGTTTCAGGATATTATCGAATTAATCGAACAAGTAATTATAACTTTGGCGATCTTAGATTGTATCTTTATAGTTTAAAAAGTAATTCATACATATTTATACGGTATAAAAACAGTTCAAAATATCGTCGATATCCACGTTTATATAGATTTAGTACNATAGCATATCAAAAAAATAAAAAAGCTGGTGTAGCATTAAGATATCATTTCAATCAAGGACTCGGTTTTTTTATGATTCCGTATAAAAACGGCCATATAATTACTGAAGTATCTCACGCCTATGATATGTCAGATTATCTTAATAATAACAGAAAAACATCTTACGCAAGAAGCGGAATTTACTGGGATTATGATTCAAAATTTTTTAGTTCAAAACTAGAGTTTGAATATTTTCATCAAATAAGNGAAGAGGTGGAAGAAAACTTATCGCGAACACAAATTATGTCAGAATTTATTATCCCAATTAAAAATGGGATNTCAGCAAGTTTGATTTATGAAACAGAGANCTACAAACAATTAAATAATAATGCCCCAAATTCAATATCATTTTCAATAGGATGGAAAGGTAATATGAAATGGAGCTTCTAAAGATTAATTAGATAATAAATCTTCAACCTTTTCTAAATCACCATCAATATTTTCAAAGGGGTTGATACCCAATATATGGGCTATTAAAGGATATATATGTATATTTTCAAACTCATCTCGAGCATATCCGGATTTAAATGATGGTCCATTTGCAATAAAAATTGCTTTCATGTTATCTAATTGATTATCATAACCATGTGAACCTTTTGGACTTGAGGATCCATGGCCTAAAGGCATTAAACTCCACCCTTCATTTGCAACAATAAGCAAATCTGGTATTCTAATATTATTGCGATAATGAAAACGTTTTGGAATATTACTTTTCCAATAAATATTTGCATTATCAATAACTTTCAAATCTTTATAAGCTTTTTTCAATAATTTTTTAGATTTGGATGAAATGAAAACCGTTGGGCCTGCGCCGGCAACATTCATATTTGATAAATCAGTATACGTAGATAAATCAATAATCTGTTCAGGATAAACATCAGTCATACCATGATCGCTCACAATTATTATATTTAATTTAGATGATATAGTAAGATTAGAAGTTTTTGAAATAAGATNACCTAAAACACTATCCATACGTTCAATTTGAGAAATTGTCTCAGGGCTATTAGGTCCATATGTATGGCCAGTCCAATCAGGTTCATGAAAATATAATAAAACTAATCTAGGCCTACTCTGAGTTGGATATGAAAACCAAGATACAACAGAATCAATTCTTGNCTCAAAAGNAAGTTTTTGATCATATTTTTTCCAATAAGTNGGTTGACGACCTTTAATAACAGCTTCTGAACCAACCCAGAAATAACTAGCTGTTATTACACCCTGCCTTTCAGCAGTNACCCATATAGGCTCACCTCCATAAAANTCACCATTTTCAACTGCATTTCTATCTCTGATTGCATAANGTTTTTTTAAATCACTTGCATAGAATGTGTTAGCAATAAGACCATGATTTTCAGCATACATTCCTGTAGCAATGCTGTAATGATTGGGGAAGGTTTTAGTTGTAAATACAGGAACTAAAGCATTTGACGTAACACCACTTTGNATAAGTAAATCGAAATTAGGTGTGTTTGCTTTATTTAAATAATCATAACGNAATCCATCCATAGAGATCAATAGGACATATTCCTCNGAATCAGATGGATAAATGAATTGAAATAGTAAATATATATATATAAATAAACGCTTAAACATGATAAAAGATTTTATAATTAATTTTCATATAAGATAAGTATAAAATNATCATTTTAAAATTTACTGTCAGTATATCTAAATGTATATGTATATGTATATGTGTATGTGTATGTGTATGTGTATGAATTGTGAATATAGATTAAATTATTACTAACAGTAATTATCGTTTATAAATATAATAAACACAAAATATAAATAAGTATTAAAATGGGTTTACTAACGCCATTTGTAAATAGTTATATGGTGAATTATTATTTTTCCAGCGNTTAAAATCCTGAGCTGCTCCATATGAAAGGACTACAAGACCTAGATTAATACGCAATTCATAACCACCTGTATATAGCATTTCTCTAACTTCATCATCAGAATACCACACATTTCCAAAATCTAAATAACATGCTAATACAAATTGATTCCCACCAATTCGTGGCTCGATTGTACCGTAAACAAGCTTATCACCGATACGCCAATCATTCCAACCTCGCAAGTGAATTGTTTCATGGATACCTAATACATTCTGACCCATTAGGTATATTGGCGAATTATTTGTAATGGCAGGTAAATCTTGCGATGGAATATTATCTCCGATAACAGATATTGTTTTTAATCTTGCAAATAATGCAACTGGCATGTCATCTATCGGCGAAATATTTATGAACATATCCGCACTAATCCTTGTATAGTCAAACTTTCCATAAATTGCTGAATTAGCATGCTCTATACCAATTATTGCTCCATAACCTTGCTTGGGTATCATCGCATTTATTGCGTGCGGTCTACGATTTAACCATTCGTAAAATACTCTGATTTTAAATTCATTTCCTGATCTAGGATTAGGCATATATGTTGTAACTGTATCATAAGTAAAAGATTCCATTTTATTATCAAAACCATTAATTAATTTAGCGTCACGATTCAATAATTTAATACTTCCTAAAAGTCGGTGATTATTCGACATATTATCACCAAAGTTATGTAGTTGTTCAAACCATAGGTCAATACTGCTATTTTCCTCATATAAACCCCATTTTGTATTATCATATGGCTTGATAATTATATCAAGGCGCTTGTTGTAGGTTAGTCCCCATATTGGGCCTTTCATAGCGTTTGTATATTGAATTAAATATAAATGCTTATTATCATTTGTTAAATCATATATAGCAAAACCTGTAAACAGGTGCCTATTCATTTTATCCGACCATTGAGTAAATCCTAAAATTGATCTACTATCCGGTAAAACTAATGATCCTTGATGCCTAAATACATCAAAAGNANTATAGGGTTTATCACTAATAATCTTAATATCCTTATTTAATGATATGTTGTTAATCTTTTTGCCCGGGCCAGNTTTCTTCCAGCTCGAATAATGGTCCCTTATANANAATTCATGTGTTGATACCTCTCTATGAGGATNTACTTTAACCAAACGGACCGTATCCACATCAGCAAGTGTTCTTGCTGTAATACTNCTATCCATTGGGGACCATTGTGCAGCCCAGANCGCATCTCCTACATCTGTTATAATCTTATCATCTTTAGTCTCCACATTAATAGTGTGTATATTTGGTGTATNGCTTGCGTGTGATGTATATGATATATATTTTCCATCAGGATGCCATACTGGGTCATAATCTGCGGCTGGATCAATAGTGAGTCTTTCAATATTTTCATTATCCATATTTCTTATATATAAGTCCAGATTTGCATTTTTATCNGCCATGCAAAACACAATATACTTTCCATCAGGGCTGTAATTTGGGCTCACAATTTGTGTATCATAATTATAGCTGGTTATCTGTGTATTTTCTGTTCCATCAATATTCATTACATATAAGTTTGCAATACTATTATTATGAGCTACATATACTATTTTTTTACCATCTGGCGACCATGAAGGATATGATGCTCGTTTCGAACTAGTTATCCACTTTGATGATTTAGATTGGAGATCAAATACCTTTATATCATACACAAGTGATTGATGTGCTCCATAATGGTATTTTGAATATGCTATCATATCATTGTTTGGAGACCATTTTACATAGGGATGAAAATTNCCGTAGTCGATTTCTTCTTTATCCCATATAATTATAGGTTTTTCTTTTTGAATCTTTTTNCTTTCTATACCCCTCCTCAGAATTCGATCAATAAATTTAGTTTTTTTATCAATATTTTTCTGTTCTTTAGATTTTAATCTTTTTTCTCTTATTTCTTTTTCTTCTGAACTATCTCTATTAAATACATATAATGACATATCTCTTTGCTTTTCACTATCCAGTCCTATAATAGCCATTTTCGTGCTATCCGATGAGTAATTAAACCCAATTAATTTCTTTATTGGTAAAGTAACTACTTCACCAATTTCTTCTATTGCTTCTTTTTGTGCTCTATAACCATAATAATACGTGTTCATGTGTCTTCGCCAATCCTCGTTAAACTGATCGACATTTATGCCAACATTATTCTTAAAGGCTGACTTAAAATTAAATAAGCCCATTCTATTACGATTTGCTAACGTATTAACAATTGTTGAATCTCCAAATCTATTGGACCAGTACAATAATTTCGAGAATCCATCATGGTGTGGATCCATAGTTTCCATTTCATTTTTCAAGACATGATATTTATGTCTAATCTCAGAACGGTATGGTCTCCATCTTTCTGTTTCGTATTCAGCTAANCCTTCTACCACCCAACCTGGTGTTTGTGATATTAAATATGACCANGGTTCTGGNAGCCANGTTTTCACNCGNTGNAAAAANACAATATGCTGNAGNTCATGTGANACNACNTGAAANAGCCANTTTTCATCTTCAAGCCAAATTGCTGCATCATTTTGATCTACCCATATAAATGTTTGATANGTTGGGCCAGCAAANCCATTCATTATTTCATCTTCTGTAGTAAAAATAATATCTATTATTGGGATTTCATCTAGNTCCATTTGTTCTAATAAANTGGGAAGAACCTGTTCTGAAATTGTCGCNCCCTCTTTTGCNATTTGCTCAATNCCANCNTGGTAATGTATTCTAAAGTGTTCNGTGGTTATAGTATTCCAATCNAGTTCGCCATGAGTCCTGTAAGTCCATGCCCAGGTTTGACCATATCCTATACTACTGATTAATAATAATAAGAATATTTTTTTAATGGCCATCTATCGATATATTAATTGCTGAGCCAAGATTTTCATCATCCGTTGCAAAAACTATTTTATTATTAATAACGGCAAGTGCTTCTACTTTATTTTTTTCAAATACAAATTGTTTTGTAAATGATTGCGAAATATTAAAATTTATTTTTTCTTTTACAATTTCAAATAAACCTATTTTATATATTCCAGATTTATATGGCCCATCATCTCCTGGGTCTGATGTTGAGGAAGTCCATAATATATTATTATTATCAATATCCATATCACTCATATGCCTTTTTGCTATAAGCGGCCAAGGAATATTAATAAAAATGCTGTCTTTTACGCTTATTGCTATATCCTCATCAAATAAACTTATTGAGCCCCAATATAATATTGCTTCTTCACGATCAGANCCTCTGTGCGCCCATGCTACATACAAATTATCGTTTTCCCCCAATATTAGCAAACTCTCAAGATTAAGACGTGGCCCGCTATCAGGGATTCTAAATTCTTTAATTAAATCTATAGTTTTCGATTGAAGATCTAATTTTATCCAATAACAATAACCCCAACTCCCCATTGCTATGTATTCATTTTCCAATCCAGGAATATCTGATAAAGCCTCAAGATCTATAGGCAAAGTTTCTGTTGGCCACTTCAATCCAATATATAGTGAATCAGCACCTATATCAATTAATCCAACACGTAATTGGCCCTTCTTTTTATTATCATGTACAACTAGATATTTATCTTTATCAGTAGTAGGAGATATTCCGCTTACTGCGAGCTCTCTTTTACCGCTAATAAATTGCCAGCGTTCATCTATTGGTCTTAATTCTTTTTGGCAACTAAATGAGATTAATATATATAAATAGATAATTGAGCGGTCAGTGTATCTTTTCATAAGGAGTTATTCTATATATAAATCTAAGCTATTAATATGCTATTTGTAATAACTCTTAGAAATATTGAATTATATATTACCATTCAAAAGGACCTTCGACTAAACGCCATAAATACCAACTTGCTAATGTGCGGTATGGTCTCCATAGCTCAGCTTGTTTTATGATATAATCACCTGAGGGTAATTCATTTAATTTAAAATAAATTTTAAACCCTTTTTGAATACCTAAGTCTAATTCGGGTAATATATCAGATCGATTTAAGGAAAACATAAGAAACATTTGTGCTGTCCATCTCCCAATGCCTTTAATTCTTGTTAACATATCAATTATATCTNCATCANTAAAATCTTCAAGATTTTTAGGAATCAATTCATTATTAAATTCATGGGCAACATTTATAATGTAGGAAACTTTTTGTTTAGAAAGACCTATTTCTCGGTAGCGATCAATCGAATTATTGAACACATCTACNGGTCTTAGATTATCATTTTCAAATAATTGTTTAAATCGATTATGAATTGCTGATGCTGCTTTTGTGCTTAATTGTTGATAAATAATAGAACGAATAATTGCTTCAAAATNATTNGTTTCTTTTNTNAAATTTGGTTTTTCATATTTATTGATCAGTTTGGCCATTTTAGGGTCAACTTCAGATAAATGAAATAATCCATTATCTATNTTCATTTAGTACATAAATAAATTTGTAAATGGCTTTCACTGCTAAATNGTGACTTATCATAANCCCCAANTTTATCATGAATTNTAAANCCTGATTCATTTAATAATCTATCCATNGTATCAGGATATATCATATGCATATCAAATAAGAACTCATCTACTNTTGATGATTCAAAGAACCATTTAATATGNTTTATTTGTGTATCNGGNTCATATTGGTTTATTTCATTTANAACNCANTNTTCTCCATTNGGAAGATCNAATTCCATGACATNCGTCTTTTTTTTTGGCCTNTACAGAAATATAGGGTTTGGAACAAAAGTATCAATAAGAAATNATCCTCCATCCATTAAATGTGTATNNACACANCTAAAAAATNTTGATAATTCTNTATTTGTTAATANATGACANATCGCATTAAAACCAATNAATATGAATTTATATTTCTTATTAAGGTCAATACTTTTCATATCTCCTTGGATGANATCATGGTTGCCCTTAATTGGTTCTAGTTTTTTTTTTGTAAACTCTACAAATGGTTTGCTTAATTCCACACCTGTATAATTAAATCCTTTATTAATTAAAGGAATTGCTAATCGTCCTGTNCCTGAAGCCATTTCTAATATTGGGCCACCATACTCTAAAGCACAATTAGTAATAAATTCTATATCATTTGTTTTCCATATATGGGCAGCATCATAGAGATGTGGATCTGAATAAATATCAATTTGCAAAAAAATTAATTTAAAACAACCAGCTCCTTGCTGGTTTTATTTAGTATCTCGCATCCATCTTTTTTTATTATAATATCATCCTCAATTCGAACCCCTCCCCATCCAGGTAAATAAATACCTGGTTCAATAGTGACTACATTATTTTTATTTAATGTTTGTGTGCTTAATTGGCTCATTCTTGGTTCTGTATGTATTTCAAGTCCAAGCCCATGTCCNGTTCCATGATTATAAAACTCACCATATCCTCTTTGCGTAATGTAATCTCTAGTAATTGTATCCATTTCCTTACAACTAACGCCTGCTTTAGCTGCNTCACATCCTGCTTGTTGTGATCCTTTTACTATTTCATATATTTCATAATGCCTATCTGAGGGTTTTCCTATTAGGGGTGTCCTTGTCATATCTGCATGATATCCTTGATATTTTGCTGCTGCATCTATAACAATAAAATCGCCATCTTTGAATGGTCTATCGCTAGGAACAGCATGCGGCAATGCTCCATTTTCTCCTCCTGCAACAATTGGGTTGTATGCCTCTCCGTCGCTTTCTTGCCTGTATCGCAAAACTAATTGGTTAGCAACCTCTTTTTCTGTAATTCCTGGTTTCAACATAGGCAATATTTCTTCATATATAACATCAGTTATTTCTACTGCTGTACGTATTGCGCTTAGCTCGTACTCATCTTTTACAGCTTGCAAGTTTTCCATAAGCATTGATGTAGATTTCCATTCAACATCTGGGAAACTGTCAGTAATTGCTTTATACTGACTGAAACTTGTATGATCACCTTCAAAGGCTAAGTTTTGACCATCTTTTATTAGTTTATTTTTTTCAATTATAGATATATGATTACCAAAATCTATATATCTAATCATATTATTAACTTGTTTTTCTGATTGCACATCGTACCGGCCATCAGAAATAAAATAAGATTTATCTTCAGTAATCAAACAAGAGCCAGCAGAACCCGTAAATCCTGAAATGTATCGGACGCTTGTTAAATTTGTTATAANAATTCCATCTAATCCTTTNTTAGCAAGNGTTTNTCGGAGATTGTCAAGACGTGATAAAAANATATCGTGNCNCATAATATTAATTATTTTCTTCTTTAATAAGATCCTTAATTGCTTCNCGTTCTTGCTCAATCTTTACAGGATCTGCGCCTTTAGTAACAAGTATATCTAANACATCAAGTGCNTGATAAAATAATTTTTGGTTCTTCAATACATTTACCATTGTAAAAGTTGCAATTCTAGGGCTAATAGCCAATTGCGGNCCTTCATCCTTCTTTGAAGATGATTNCCTGCGCTTTGAAGATTTTCTGCTATTTTTAGATTTAGATCTCTTTATTGTCTTTGTGGGTTTTTCACCTTTTTCAATAATAGTAAGTATTGATTTTGCTTCTCTATTTTCTGGATCCAAATCAATAACCTTATTCCAACTTTTTTGTAAAGTAGATTCTGCCCTTCCTAATGATTGCTGAACAACNGCCAATTGAAATGCTGCTTGCAAATGATCCGTCCCTGATAAAACAACATCTTTTAATAATTTTTCTGCTTCACGTTCATTGCCTATTTCTAGTTCTACCATAGCAAGAATAAATTTACCATCAACGTGATCTGGATGGTATCCTAACCCTATATCGCATACTTTACGAGCTCTTTCTATATCTCTTTTTTGAAGATACATATCTGCTAAAANAGGGAATAAAACTGTGTCGAAATTATCAGCAAAATANGCTTCCAATTCTGATTGATTGTTTAAATTCATTTTTTAACGCCTATTNTTTTTAACCCAATTAATTATATAATCTACAGTATCTAGCACAGGAGTTCCAGGGCCAAATAATTGGCCAACCCCTATACTAATTAANGATTNTTTATCTTTATCTGATATTATTCCACCCCCTGTTAATAACACATCATCGATTTCATTCTCTTTCATAAGATCTATAACTTTAGGNAATACTGTCATATGCGCACCTGATAGTACTGACAGAGCTATAACATCAGCATCCTCTTGTATTGCTGCAGAAACTATCATTTCTGGTGTTTGGCGTAACCCCAAATAAATAACTTCCATACCAGCATCTCTATAAGCACTAGCTAATACTTTTATACCTCTATCGTGACCATCTAAACCAGGCTTTGCCATTACTATACGTATTTTTCTATCCATAATTAATCAAATTTTACAGAAATTTCATTCTAAACAAAGAAATTATAATATTTTAAATATCATTACTGTNAATAACAAATGTTACNGGACCATTATTAATAAGGTTTACATTCATATGCGCTCCAAACTCGCCTGTTTTTACATTAAGACCCNTTCTTTTAAACATTTGTACAAAATNANTATACAGANCTTTNCCTTTTTTAGGATCAGAAGCATTTATAAAACTTGGNCTTCTTCCTCTCCGAAAGTCTCCACAAAGAGTAAGTTGGCTAATTATCAAAACAGAACCATTTATATCCAATAAAGAATAGTTCATTTTATCATTATCATCATTAAAAATTCTTAAACNAATTATCTTATCAACAAGATAAGAAATNTCCTTTTCTGTATCATCTTTATGAATACCCAAAAGTATTACTAGTCCATTACTAATACTTCTTTCTTCTGAATTATCGATTTTAACATTCGCATTAATTACGCGCTGAATAACTGCAGTCATAAAGATTGGTTATTCTACCCAAACATTCTTTTTTCCACATTCATCTCGCAATTTTGTCAAATATTCTCGGCTTGAGGACACTCGAATATTGTGAGATAAAATCCTCTTTTTTCTGTTATTTTGATCATTATAATGAAACATTAAATTGCATTTCCCTGGGTACAATTTGGACAGTGAATGTAAGGTTTCAATTTTTTTATTATCCATATTAACAAAATCCAAAAACACATTAACTCTCTTCGCATAATAGTCTCTTACTTTTTCTAGAGGAACAATTTGTTCAGCAACTAATTTTAAATCACTAAAATCATAATCATCAGTTGGCTTTCCAGTTATAAACAAAATGTTATCTTCAAAAATGATATCTTTATATTTAGAAAATGTTNTACTAAACACCAATACTTCAGCTTTTCCGCCTAAGCATTCCAATGTAAAAAATGCCATTTGGTTGTTTTTCCTATCATAATGAATTTTAAGATTCTGAATTGACCCCCCTATACGAACATTACTGATAATGGTTGAATTAATTTTTTCAGAAAAATCATGATTACTAAAATCCTCTAAATCATCTGCAAATTCTAAAAGTGGATGCCCAGTCAAATAAAGGCCTAAGACTTCTTTCTCATTGCTAAGAGATTCTTTATCAGACCAAGGTCTAACTACCTGTAATTTAGGCACCATTGAAATTCCTGAACCATTGGATGAGCTGCCAAACAAGTCTACTTGATTCTTGTACTTTTCAGATTGCNCATTTTGACCATATCGAATAGCAATATCAATAGATGAAAATTTTTCAGCCCTGGAACCATCTATATGATCCATGGCTCCAGCAGTAATTAAGCTTTCTAATACTTTTTTATTTACAGCATTCAAAGCTACTCGACTAGTAAAATCAAACAATGAAACGAACGCGCCGTCAGCATCTCTTGCAGTAATAATTTGTTCTAATGCTTTAGTCCCTACATTTTTAATTGCATTTAGACCAAAAGAGATTGTTTTTTCATCCATAGGCTGAAAATGAATATTGGATACATTTATATCTGGAGGATGAATATCAATATTCATTTTTCTACTTTCATTAATTAAAATAACAACTCTATCTATATTTGTCATTTCACTTGTTAAGTTAGCTGCCATAAACTCTGCAGGATAATAAGTTTTTAACCAAGCCGTTTGATAAGCTATATATGAATAAGCGGTAGAATGACTTTTATTAAAACCATACTGAGCAAATTTTTCAATTAAAACATATATATCTTTAGCATTCTTTTTCGAAATTCCATTATTAGATGCTCCATCAATAAACTTTACCTTTAACGCTTCCATAAGATCATTATCTTTTTTACCAATTGCTCTTCTTAAAATATCAGCTTGTGCAAGAGTAAAATTTGCTATCTCATTTGCTATTTGCATTACCTGTTCTTGGTAAACAATAATACCATAGGTTTCATCTAAAATTGGTTTTAATAAAGGGGAAATATATTCTATTTTTTTCTTTGTCGATTTACGTCTAATAAATTTATCAATGTTTTGCATGGGCCCTGGTCTATATAGAGCATTCATAGCTATTAAATCTTCAAACTGTGTAGGTTTCAATTTTTTTAAAAACTCTCTCATACCCGCCGACTCAAATTGGAATACACCTATTGTTAATCCTTTAGAAAAAATTTGATAAACTTTTGGATCATCCATGGGAATATTCCCAATATCAAGTGATATATTTTTTTTATTTAACAAATTAATTGTATGATTAATTACGGTGAGATTTCGTAATCCAAGAAAATCCATTTTCAATAAACCAAGGTTTTCTAAATTCTTCATATCATATTGACTTGTTACATCCCCCTGACTTGATTTATATAAAGGCATATAGTCTGTTAATTCNCCTGGGGTTATAACCACACCTGCTGCATGTATAGAAGCGTGCCTATTCATACCTTCTAATACTTTTGAAAAATCAATTAATTCTTTGTATTCACCATTTGCCATGGTTTGTAAATCGGTGCTNTTTGCTAATGCTTTTTCTAATGTAATATTTAACTCATTTGGGATAGCCTTAGCTACACGATCAACATCTCCAAAGGAATAACCCATAACCCTACCTACATCACGAACTACTTGTTTCGCCTTCATTTTGCCAAATGTAATTATCTGTGTAACAGAGTTTTCACCATATTGATTTTTAATATAATCAATTACTTCTGCTCTTCTTTCAATACAAAAATCAATATCAATATCTGGCATGCTTATACGNTCTTCATTTAAGAATCTTTCAAAAATTAAATTATGTTTNATTGGATCAATATCAGTTATACCTAAAGCATAAGAAACAATACTCCCAGCAGCAGACCCTCTTCCAGGCCCTACTGGAATATTATTATCGTGCGCATATTTAACAAAATCTTGAGTTATTAANAAATATCCNGAAAATCCCATTTTNTTTATAACGCTTAGCTCATGATCTACTCGCTTCTTAAGCTCTGATGTTAAANCTCCATATCTTTCTTTAATTCCATTACTGCATAAGGTCTTCAAATACTCATCAGGATCAGAAAAGTTTTTATCAGGAGGTAATGGAAAATTTGGCAAATGATATTCACCAGTAGGTATNGACAAATCGATGCTATCCGCTATTAATCTTGTATTTTCAATTGCTTGTGGAACAGCTTTAAATAGCTTATNCATTTCATCCTGTGATTTAAAATAGAATTCTGGTGTTGCATAGCGCAGTCTATTAGTATCGTTTCTTTCTTTTCCAGTTCCTAAACAAATATGTATATCATGGGCTTCCCAATGATCATGTTTAGCATAATGAGCATCATTGGTAGCGACTAAAGGNAGATCTAATTCTTTAGATAATTTTTGCATTTCATCTACATTAANTTTTTCATGTTCAATCCCATGGTTTTGGACTTCTAAATAATATCTATTAGGGAAAATTTCAGCAAACTCTAAAGCANCCTGTTTTGCCCCTTCCCAATCTCCACTAACTAGTTTTTCTGGAACNTCTCCTTTTAAACATGCGGATAAACAAATCAATCCATCGCTANATTCTCTCAGAATATCTTTATCAATTCTTGGTCGNTAATAAAATCCTTCTAGATANCCTAAAGATATTAATTTCATCAAGTTTTTATACCCTGTATAATTTTGAGCTAGTAAAATAAGATGATTATTACCCCATCCGCCTTCTGCTCTAGGTTTTTTATCAAATCGATTGTTTACTGCTACATATACCTCGCTACCAATGATTGGTTTNATCCCNGTTTTATTTGCATTATTATAAAAATTCACTGCACTAAACATATTTCCGTGTTCAGTTAATGCNACCGCATCCATTTTTAAATCATCTATAGTATTAACTAAAGTCTGTACNGTTTGAGCACCATCAAGAAGACTATAATCAGAATGATTATGTAAATGTACAAATTCAGCTGACATAGTGATCAGTGAAAATTGCTATTAGNCCTGCTATTGTGCTGAACTTTAGCAAATTAGAGCTTTTTTTAGCTGAGCTTGTTAAAGGTAATTTCATAAAATAATATACGATTATAACTAAAGGAACTTCGACCCCGGCAATTAATAAAATTAAATAATAATTTCCATAAATATTGAAATAATATGGCATTAAAGAACCAAATCCTATTATAAAAATAAAACAATATGATACAAAAATTGATTTTTCTTCTCCAATAACTATAGGAAGAGTTTTTAAGTTATTTTCCTTATCTCCTTCAATATCTGCAATATCCTTTATTAATTCTCTTAACATGGTTAATCCAAAAGCTAAAATACTAGGAATTATCATAGGATTAATATTCCCGTGAGATAACCCAAAGAAAATAAAAGATAAACCAAGTATNATAGAAACAACCATATTGCCTATTATAGGAATGCCTTTTAATCTTAAACTATAAATTATTATTAAGGGCAAAGCTAGGCCAACAGAAACTATTATAGCTTTTAATGGAAGTAATAACGTTACTAAAGAGCCAACAATAAATAATATTATTGANAACAAAAGCGCTTCATTGCTATTTAATAAACCACGACTTAATGGCCTGTTTGGTCTATTAATTAAATCTATTTCATAATCACAATAATCATTAAACGCATTTGCTGCCCCAGTATAAAAAACAACCACAAGTAAAGTGTACAATTTTATTATACTATAATGAAAATTTTCCAAAATATATGCACTCATTAAAGAGGCAGATGCAGCTACCATAATATTGATCGGCCGCATGATTATTATATATGCTATAACCTTACTCAANTAACTAAAACCTTTAATATTCGTGGATCCCCATTTAAATCTGAAATCATTTCTNTTTTAGAAAAAGACTGAANATCAAAGATATTTTTGACCAACNGNGGGTGTTGNTTTATACCTACTTCCAGTANAACATNTCCACCNGAANNAACTATTGAAGGAGCCAATTCACTTATCCTTTTATAAAATGATAATCCATCAGATCCGTCTGTAAGCGCNATNTNAGGTTCATATAATCTCACATCATCCATTATGGATCCCATTTCATTTATTGGTATATATGGTGGATTGCATACAANCATATCCATNTTATTNTTATATGNATNTGATAATATATCTATTTGTTCAAAGTTAATATCNACATTATGATTTTTTGCATTAATCATTGCAATATTTAAAGCTTTTTTTGATACATCTATTGCACTAATGTTTGCATTATTTAACTCTTTTGCTAATGTTATAGCAATACAACCAGATCCTGTACAAACATCTAAAATATTTTGATATGAACTATTATCTAATATTGATAATACAATATTAATTAATGTTTCTGTTTCAGGTCGNGGTATAAAAACATCATTNTTTACAATAAATTTTCTTCCATAAAACTCACAGTTCCCTNTAATATACTGCATAGGCTCCTTTTCTATNCTTCTANCTATCCAGGTATGTANTGTTTGAAGCTGTTCTGCAGTTAGCTCTTCTTCATAACGCAGATATAATTCTAATTTTTTACAATCCAGGGTTTCTTCTAACAACCATTCAATTTCTCTCCGTGAATTATCAAATCCATTTAATGAGAAATATTCCTCCGCCCAATTAATTATATCTATAACCCGTGAATGGTTATTCATTATTACGGGTTTTCGCATTACTTATTCCGTCTGAAGCGATGCTTNTTGATCAGCAATTTTTAATTGTTCAATAAATTCGTTTAGTTGGCCATCCATAACGTTATCTAGTTTATATGAAGTAAAATTAATTCGATGGTCTGTTATTCTGCCTTGAGGAAAATTATATGTTCTGATTTTTGCCGATCTATCACCAGTAGAAACCATTGATTTTCTTGCAACTGCCCTTTCTTTTGCAAGTCTTTCTTTTTCTTGAGCTAAAAGTCGAGACTTAAGAACTTTCATAGCTGCAGTACGGTTTTTATGTTGAGATTTTTCATCTTGACATGTAACAACAAGCCCAGTAGGAATATGAGTTATTCTTATAGCTGATTCTGTTTTATTCACATGCTGTCCCCCTGCTCCACTTGCCCTATAAGTATCAATTTTTAAATCTGAATCATTTATCTCAATTTCTGCATCTTCTGCCTCTGGTAAAACTGCTACGGTTGCTGCGGAGGTGTGCAGCCTNCCTCCTGTTTCAGTTTTAGGTACACGCTGTACTCTGTGAACGCCACTTTCAAATTTCATCATACCATAAACAGAACTGCCTTTAACTGAAAAGATTATTTCTTTAAACCCACCAATTCCTGTACCATTACTTGCGATAACCTCTCGAGTCCATACATTACGCTCAGCAAACCTACTATACATTCTAAANAGATCTGCTGCAAATAAAGCCGCTTCTTCCCCGCCTGTGCCTGCGCGTATTTCAATTATAGTATTTTTGTTATCATTTGGATCTTGAGGAACTAATAANTTTTTAAGTTGATTTTCNAGATCAAGCAATTCATTCTCCATTTGAGTATTCTCTTCAATTGCTAGAATTTTTAGCTCTTCATCATCGCTATCAATTATAAGCTTATTCTCTTCAATTTGACTAACTAACATCAAATATCTATTTGCTTTAGGAATAACTGAATTAAGAGAAGTATGTTCTTTAGCTGTTTCTTTTAATTTTTCAGAATCAGAAATCACTTTGNGGTCTGCCAAAAGAGATTCCAGCTNATTATAGCGATCTATTATTTGATTTAGTTTTTCTTTCATGCCATTCATATATAGAAAAAAAAGTGGCCTTATAAANGAAAATTATAAGGCCACTTTATAATCAATATGCTACTTAGATACTTTTTTATATTTCTTTTGATATTTTTCAATACGACCAGCAGTGTCAACTAATTTTTGTTTACCTGTATAAAATGGGTGCGTAAAGGATGTAATATCACAATAGACNACATAATGTGATATGCCATCAATNTCCCTTTTTTCATCGCTTGTTATCGTTGACTTTGTTAGAATTTCATCCCCTGTTGCAGAATCAACAAAAACAACTGGATGATAATCTGGATGAATTTCTTTTTTCATAAATACTCCTTCAATTTAATTCATTTAAAGCTTTAACAACTCTATCAATACCTTTTCGAATTGTATCTTTACTGACAGCATACGAAAATCTAATATGNCCTGGNGCTCCAAAACCATCTCCNGGTACAGTCACTACTTTAGCAACGTCTAAAATGTAATCACAAAGTTTAAAAGAATCGTTTATTTTTTCTCCATTATAATTTTTCCCTAAATAATAAGAAAAGTCTGGAAATGCATAAAAAGCTCCTCCAGGAACCGCGCAATTGACACCTTTTATTTCTTTTAATAATCCGATCATTAGATCTCGTCTTTCTTTATACTTATTCCTCATATTTTCTACGCATTTTTGATCACCAGTCAACGCAGTGATTGCAGCCTTTTGTCCAATAGAGTTTGCACATGAAGTTGCTTGCCCCTGCAACTTGCTCATTGCACGTATTATATCATGATTTCCAACGGTATACCCAATGCGCCAACCTGTCATAGCATATGTCTTAGATAAACTCATGCAGGTTAATACTTCTGTATTATAATTATTAAGTTTTTCAGTACTCACATATTGCCCATCAAAAACAAGTTTTTCATAACATTCATCAGAAATAACTATCAAATTATTTTGTTTAGAAATCTCTAAAATTTTATTTATTGCATTATTTGACCAAACCCCACCTGTTGGATTAGAAGGCGAATTAATTATCATTCCTTTTGTTTTACTNTTTATTTTAGAAATTAATTCATTGAANTTGGGTTCAAATTGACTATTAGGGTCAGTGGATACAATGATAGGCTCTGCATCTGCTAATCGAACAAACTCCGGAAATGAGACCCAATATGGAGAAAAGACAATTACTTCATCTCCTCTATCAAACAATACCTGACATACGGTGTAAAGACTTTGTTTTTCCCCATTTGATACAAGAACTTGATCTGGGGTAAATGTTAAACCGTTTTCTACTAAAAGCTTTTCACAAATTGCTTGTCTTAATTCAATCATTCCTGATCCAGCAGTATATTTAGTAAACCCATCATCCATAGCTTCTTTTCCAGCTTGTATTATATGTTCGGGTGTATTGAAGTCTGGTTCACCAACACTCAAGTTTATTACATCAATGCCTTTCGAACGTAAATCAGCAGCCCTACTTGTCATTTCCAAAGTAAATGATGGATTTACGCGATGAACACGATCAGAAAATTCTAATACCGACATACACTAAACCTTATGCTGTTTTTGATGATATAATTCAGTATTAAAATTAGGTTCACTATCTTTTTTTTGATTATCAATATAGTTACCATTATTAAAGTTTTTTGATCTTTTTCTTTTTTTTCTTTTTAATCTATAACTTCTCTTATCTTGTTTAACATGTAATTTATTGAAATCATCAGGGTGTATTTCATCTAGATCAGATTCAAAGCATTTATTTTCGTCTGAATCTTGTAATCCTAAATCATCTTTATTAAATATTTGACAAGAATCTGCATTCAATAAAGTTCCATACCCTCTGGTTATTCCATTGCCTAAACCGATAAAACTTGGGAGATTAAAATTCGTTTTAAACACACCGTTAAAGGCTCCCCATTTATTATCATCAATTGAAGCTGGTTCAATAGAATTAACTTTAATCATAGATAAAAACTTTTTGGGTGGAGTTAATTTTAATTCATTTGATATAAAAGCTAGGTTTTTCTCAAGTAATTTATTTAAAAAATTTACTTTATCTTCAGACTCCATATTTTTGAATATTTTCCATGAGTTTTTATTTAAAGCAGCCCAAGAAGTTAAAAATTGATAATTAACCATCTCATCTTTGTAATTAAAAATATTTTTATTTTCATCAATTCTTTTTTCTAAAATATCAAATGTTATATTCCCAAAATCAAGTTGTTTGATATTGTCTGTTAATTGTAAAACTGGTTCAACTCCATGACCTACACCAGTTATAAATATTTTCTCATTTATAACCTTTACTTGAACTCGTGGATATAAATAACGATCACGGTATTTTCCATTAAGCATTGGTACAATATCATATGATGAAAAATTGCGTATAAAAACACCTTTAACTTGATATGGTGTTTTTTTTACCGGCTTATCGGTAATTAAACAAGCTGCTATAGCTCTATCTTCTGATATACTTTTAGTTATGATTATTCCTCGGAAATTATTTTATAAATAAGAAGAGAGTTATTGGCTCATTGTATTAAGAAATTCATCATTCGTTTTAGTTCTTTTGATTCTCTCTTGTAAAAACTCCATAGATTCAATAGTATTCATTTCATTAAGTAATTTTCTTAATATCCACATTCTAGCTAGGGTTTTCTTATCAAGAAGCAATTCTTCCTTTCTAGTCCCAGAGCGTACTAAATCAAAAGAAGGATAAATTCTTCGGTCGCTCAAACGCCTATCAAGTACTAATTCCATATTTCCAGTACCTTTAAATTCTTCAAAAATCACATCATCCATTCTGCTTCCAGTATCAATTAAGGCAGTCGCAATAATAGTAAGACTGCCCCCTTCTTCCGTGTTCCTAGCAGCGCCAAAAAATTGCTTAGGTTTTTTAAGAGCATTAGCATCAACTCCTCCAGAAAGAATTTTTCCACTATGAGGAATTACAGCATTATGTGCTCTTCCTAGCCTTGTAATACTATCTAGAAGAATGACAACATCATCTCCAAATTCNACCATTCTTCTTGCTTTTTGAATAACCATATCAGCTACAGATACATGGCGTTCCGGTGGCTCATCAAAGGTCGAGCTCANTACNTCCGCATCAACATTGCGTTTCATATCNGTTACTTCTTCAGGTCTTTCATCAATTAATAATATAAGTAATTTAGTTTCTGGATGATTTGCCCTTATTGCATTTGCAATTTTTTGCAGAAGAATTGTTTTACCAGTTTTTGGTTGAGCAACTATTAATCCGCGCTGGCCTTGTCCTATTGGACATACAAGGTCCATTATCCTAGTAGACATATCTTTTTTGTCTACTTCAAGGTTAAATTTTTCTTGTGGGTACAATGGAGTAAAATTATCAAATAAAGTAGCTTTTTTTACATGGTCAGGAGGATAATCATTCACAGCTTCTAATTTTAACAAAGCATAAAATCGTTCTTTTTGTTTTGGCGGACGAATTTCACCAAAAACCTGATGGCCCGTTCTTAAACCAAAACGTTTTATTTGTGATGGGCTTACATAAATATCATCCGGTCCGGGCAAATAATTATAATCAGGGCTTCTTAAAAAACCATATCCTTCTTTTAAAACCTCTAGAACTCCACTCGCTTGAAGAATACCCTCTTTTTTATTGTGTGCCTCAAGAATCTTTACAATAAGCTCTTGTTTGCTTAAACCTGAGAACTCTTCAACTTCCAAATCATTTGCAAATTTAGTTAGCTCATCAATGTTTTGGGATTGTAACTGATTAACATCCATAAGACGATTCCTTTAAAATATTATTATGTAAAAAATGTTATTAGGGGAAAATTTGTGGCGCTTTGACGTCACCCAATTGTACAAATTACATTAGATACTGACATTGTCAAAATTAATTTCGAAAAATTTATATATTGATTTTGCTGCATAATGACTACCAAAAATTATACTGATGCCTCCTTTTTCGGCTTTATCTGAAATATAACAAAACGCCTTTTCAATAGGGTAAATCACTTTGCATTTAATATTATTACTTTTTAAAGAATTAAATAATTCAGTTTTATCCATTAATTGAGAATTTGGCAATGTTGATATAATTAATTCATCAAATAAGCCATTAAGCGCATTAGCAATTAGATCAACTTCCTTATCTTTTTTTATAATAATGAGCCCAATATAGTTAATAGCATTTAAAGATTTTAAAGTTGATCTAATTGTGTTAATTCCAGCAGAGTTATGTGCTACGTCATAGAAAATAGGTAGTTTTTTATCCAGCAACTGAAAACGTCCTGGCCATATTGTATTCTTAAGCCCATCATTAATTGTTTGATAACTTAATCCATCCATAAAAAGGCTTGAAGCTCTAATTGCCAATGAAGCATTGTAAGCTTGATGTTCCCCTAGTAAAGGAATTGAGAACTCCTTGTTTTCAACAACAAAATTTGTAAATAACCGATCAACAATAATTTTATCAGGGTTATTAACTATTTCAATTTTAGAATTTAATATTTTTGCTCTACCAATAAGAACGTCTAATACTTCTTGTGGCTGGTTAAAAGTAATAATTGGTGTATCTTTTTTTATTATTCCAGCTTTTTCAAATGCTATTTCGTTAATAGTTTCGCCCAAAATATTTTGGTGATCAATATCTATAGATGTTATAATTGTAAGATTAGGTTCTAATATATTTGTAGAGTCTAATCTTCCACCTAAACCAGCTTCAATAATTGCTACATCTACTTTTTCAATAAAAAAATTATATAATGCTAAAACGGTAGTTGTTTCAAAAAAGGTTGATTTTATTTCATCTATATCATCATTTAACATTTTCATAAACTCAATAATAAAATCATCAGAAATTGGGATGCCATTTACTCTGATTCTTTCATTAAAATTTACTAAATGAGGTGATGTGTACAGCCCAACTTTTAAACCAGCTGTCCTTAAAATACTTTGGAGAATAGCTGCTGTAGACCCCTTNCCATTTGTTCCTGCAATATGAATAGTTTTTAGCTTATTATGTGGATTTCCACATCTATTCAATAATTCGTAGGTATGTTCTAAACCAACTTTTATTCCTAAGCGTTGTAATTTAAAAAGCTTCTCTAAGATATGATTAATATCAGCTGATTGGTGCTGTTTTAACATTTTGAATAGGATATCCTAAAAATCTTCTAGCAATATTTGCAAAATTTGAAGGGGAATCTGTTACATAAAAATCTTGCTGTCCTTGTTCTGTATTATCATTAATTAAATGATTATTTTTTAAAATNAAATATGCTGCTTTTGCAATAGAATCTGCTGAATCAATTAACATAAGATTATTAATATGTTGTTTAATTGCTGGTTTTAATAGTGGATAATGAGTACAGCCTAATATCAGTGTATCAATTCTTGATAAGTCAAGATTCTTAATATAGTGTGCTATTATAGCAGAAACTATTGGACCTTCTAATAAACCTTCTTCAACTAGAGGAACAAACAANGGGCANGCTTGGGATATAGTATTTATTGAAGGATTGATTTTTAATAATTCCTTTTGATAAGCTTTAGAGTTTATTGTTGCAATTGTTCCTATAACCCCCACATTATTATTTTTTGTTAATTCAGCTGCAGAATTAGCACCTGGAGTTATTACGCCTATAATGGGAATATTAAACTCATTTTGAAGTGTTGGTATAGCAAGCGCTGATGCAGTATTACATGCTACAACAATTAATTTTGCATCCTTTTCTAAAAGAAACTGCGTTATTTGTGAAGAAAATTTAACTATAAGCGGTGCGCTTTTATTTCCATATGGTACCCTNGCAGTATCTCCAACATACACGATATTTTCATTGGGAATTTTCTGTTTTATCGCATTTACAACTGTAAGGCCGCCTAATCCAGAATCAAAGATTCCTAAGGGTCTATTATCTGACATTAATTANCAGACATTATTTGTTCTTTTGATTTTCTAAAGCTCATAATCCCTGCATATATCCCTTTTGCTATCTTTTGCCTATAGGAAGAAGATTTTAATTTTCTTTCTTCATTTGGATTNGAAATATATCCTGCCTCAACTAAGACATTTGGCATACTTGCACCAATTAAAACATAAAATCCTGCTTGTTTTAACCCTCTATTAGGGGAATCTAATAATGGGTCTAATTCATCTTGTATATAAGCAGCAAGGTCTTCGCTTTCTTTCATAAACATACTTTGAGCCATCGTGGCCATGATTAATTTTTCTCCTGTCATAGAGCTGTACTTATTTCTTGATTTACCTTCCTCCATCCTAATAGCTGAATTTTCTCTCGAAGCTACTTCAATAGCATCATCTGTTTTACCCGGTCTTAGCAAATAAGTTTCAAATCCTCTAACATTCCTATTTGGATTAGAGTTTACATGAATACTTACAAATAGTTTTCCGTTGGTTTCATTTGCAATTTGAGTTCTTCTCCAAAGAGGTACAAATATATCTTCTTCTCTTGTATACACAACCTGTATATGAGAATTTTTTTCAATCAACGAACCAACTCTTTTTGTTATATCTAAAACAATATTTTTTTCCTTTGCCCCTCTCTTTCCGACGGCGCCTCCATCTTTCCCTCCATGACCCGCATCAAGAACTATAGTGTCTAACCTCCATCGATTCTTCAGCTCTTTTATATGAGAAGATAGTTTTTTAAATGGGGTTCTTAGAGTTACAACTATCGCGTTAGGATCACTACTTTGATAAACTTCATGCCCAATAATTTCAGTGCGAATTCGGAACGCTAATTGAGCAGATTCATCAAATTGATTTGAAATAACTTTTGTTATTACTCCTTTGGTGTTGGTCTTTTTTATCATTGAAGTGTCAACCAAACCATCTTTTACTGTTAGATAAAACCACCCATTAGCATTAATAAAAGAACTAATATCACCATCAGAAAATTGCTGAGATGTTTTTACTCTTAAAATTGTACCATTTGATTTTTGTTCAATGCTTACACTGTTAATGTTAAAGTTAATTAGATTCAAACTTAATAATTTTTTCCCTGGGTCATAATCCACTCCTGGGTAAATGCTGTTTTTTAATATTGAAAAAAAAGATTTTGCAGGCACATAAATATCTTTTTCTTTCCCAAAAGCATGTTTTGTTAATTGAAATATTTTATCATTAATAATGATAAAGCTAGATAGATTGGATATTTTTACTCTATTATCTGATAAATATAAAACAATTTTTTGTCTAGCCGCATTTTCATAAGGTTCTCTATCTGAAAGTATCCTCGAAATATCTTTAACAGATATATAAGGCTCTCCTTTATAATTTATTGTAGATAATTCATCTTCATTTTTATCAATAATATTTAACACTCCAATTGATGTGTCAACTGCAAAAATATTTGCCGATAGTGCTAAATAGATTATTGATAAATAAAATATTCTATAAACTGGTTTTTGCATTATTATGAATTTACCAATATCAAGTTCAAAAATAAGATTCTATATATCGGAATTAATTTGAGCGTGTGGTGGCATAAGAAAATAATATGAATTTCTAAACTGATAAAAAATTTTCCGGTGGTTAATGATTGCTATCATATGATTTTCTCCAGCATATATACCTGATTCATAATGTAAAAATAATTTTCCCACTGAATTATTCACCCAATAATACCCTGAGTCTTTATATTGGTCTTGGCAAGTATAATCAAATGTGCCATCAGAATTAAGTTTTAAATAATAATTTTGATTAAACTGTCGACTTTTATAATAATTTTTATCAGAATTAATTATGTATGAACTACTACTATCTAATAATGAGTTGATATATTTTTCATTATTTATGATCCAGTCTTCTCCAGCAATAAAATTATTTTTCCCAGTTATTGTGTTCAATAATTTTTGGGCAGATAGTTGTAAATATTTTAATTCTCTAGAACTATCAATTAGCGTCCATTCTTCATTAATAACTCTATCCACAGATTCATTATCACGAACTATGCATAAAACATTGCCTTTAATTAAGGGATTATAATTATAATTGAATANAGTCCACTCTTCTATCCATAAAGGTATAGATTTATCGANTAATTTGCGTACACCAATAAACCTACCATTATTAGACCATGCTGGTAAAGTATAGCTTGTATCATTTAAATCTCCATTATCTTCTAATANCCCATTTCTGTCCCACCAATAATAATTATTGTCTTCAAAATGAAANCGAATTTGTCCATTATCATACCAAATATTTCCTTGGGTCATTTTCATATTCTCATTAACAATAAGTTGTGACAATCGATTTCCATTTGAATGCCACCATATAACAGAATTATACGGATCTAAACCCCCTTTAGAATAAATTGCTTCATGCATTAATGTTCCATTATTGAAATAACGCAATTCCTTTATTAATTCATTATNCATTATATCATAAGTTCTAATAACTGCTGGAGACCTATCTTNATACCATCTAGTAATTCTTTCTTTAAATCTATTTGGAATTAATACAGATAAATCATTTAAAGGAATATTTCTACCANTCATCACTATATGGGTAGAATTATTATCATTACAATTGATTAATAGTAATAGAAGTAATATAATTTTCAACAATTGCTTGCTATCATTCCGTAATCAATTGCATGTAACGACTACTAATTAAATATTAGAAATTAAATAANAAATGATAGCGCCCCATTTTCAGGGGCGATATCATTAATTGCTGAGATAATCGGTTTATTTATTCGGATACATCATATANATAAGATACAGGACTAATAAACCCGCTAGGCCATTATCGCCAATCTGCGAGAATAAATTTCCTACACCTGCAATGACGCCAAAAGGATCGTTGAATAAAATACCAACGATTATTCCGAGGACAACCAAACTAATAAGNAAATCTGTTAGTTTTGCAATCCAACCGGTTAGCTTTGCTATCGCATCATTCATATAATTCCTCCTATATGTTAAGGAAGGGCTAGNGCNCTTATATCAAAGAGNCCTACATCAAACCCTATTGTTTTAACCTACAGGAAAGAAACAAATATTAATAATGCGAGCAGTCCTGCTAAGCCACCATCCATAAAGGAATTAACTAGTTCAGTTAATCCCAACACAGGATCCATTCCTGTTGGATATAGTATATTAGCAAAAACAAAGAAAACGACTAGTCCTTTAATTAGACTAACGATTCCACCTACTACGGAATTAACGGTTGAAGCTACATCAGCCATATTGTTCCTCCTTGATTTGGTTTTTAATAAAAACGGGGANAAAACTCCCCGTTTCTTGGCATGTGACGTATTCGTTATTTACGAATATTTCCATTCTTAAAGCAAATTTAAGAACAATTATATATATTGCAATATTATAATTAATAAAAATATAAAATCTACGCTTGGTAATAAAAATNTATNATACGTTTCTATATCCGCGAANAACGCTATAAATAACTAAATATTTAGTAAAAATATTATATGGTAGAAAATGATTCAAAAATTTTATAATACTAGCAAAAAANNCGTTGAAAACNATANNTCCTTTGAANCTTTTTNTCCAATCTCCNCCTAGTTCTTTATAATNNTTAGGATGCCGTTCTAATAATATTGGAAGATTNTATTCCCCNTAAATTTCCATTTGAGAACAAAATTGTTCTAATGTTCTCTTATGATAATGCTCTGCAACAATTTNGGATGAATAATAAAAAGAATTGGGGNAAATATCCCATAGCTTTATAGCCAAATCTGTGTCTTCTCCACCATAAAGCTTTATCTTTTCATCAAATAAACTTGTTTTTTCAATAGCACTTCTCTTTACAGCTGAATTATTAAATAAAAACCATGTTGGCCCAATTATAGATTCTTCACCAAATTGACGTGCGCCACGAAGTTTGCTGTAAAAATATTTATCTAGCTTNTTTGGANNTTCTCCTTTTGGTAGGGCTACTTCTCCANGTACTCCAATAATTTCTTTTGNCNTTAATATTTTTTCAATATTTAATAGCCAATCAGGTGGAATAACCATATCGCTATCAATAAAACATATGATTTCTGAATTTCCTCTTCTTATGCCNTGGTTCCGTGCTGTAGAAAGTCCTTTATTTGATTCAAAACTAATTACANTAAGNTTCTGNTCAGAATTAAATCTATTCAAGGATTTTAATGTATTATCTGTAGANCCATCATCAATTACTATAACTGAATATTCATCTTTAGAATATNTTTGTGAAAAAATACTATCTAAGGACTTTTCAATTATATGCTCTACATTATAACATGGAACAATAATATCAAATTTTGATTTATNATTCATANCCATCCAANNTCTTNATAATAGCTATATAATACATTTGATGTATTAGTATAATTATGAAATTTNTNTACCCAGGAAAAGCTTTTTTTCTTGTATTCAATTATTTTATCCTTATTACTAATTAATTCAGATAAAACAANATATAATGATTTTCCATCTGCATTTATAAACGGGTGNTCTGGAATAAAATTAACATATTCTGGTAGTAGTTCAGTTACACAACATAGTCCCATTGAAAGCCCTTCAACTGAATTCATGCCATATCCCCATCCTCCTCTATTATGAACTTGATCAATCAATATATCACACGATTTTTTTATTTCTTGTNCTTCATTNAANGGCTTGTNCTCTATNAAAACAAACTCGACTCCTTTTTCTTTAGNTAATCTCTCACAAATTGGAATAATTGTTTCACTNCCCTTATAGTGCCTATNAGTTGGGGCGTGACATATCCTAATTGGATCATTTATTTTTATATCATGTGAAAATTGTTTTGTATCATAAGGTAAAAACATATACTTCATATTAGGATGTTTGTTCAACAAGTCTAATTCACTAGTNATATTTAATTTNCTTGCCTTATTCAGNGGTTNTAATNCTCCTCTAGTTCTTAANTCTTGGCCATGATAGGTNCATGAAATAGCTTTATCTAAATCTATTAGTTTGTTTACAAATCTACAATCACGGTAAAACTCTAATCCCCATTCAAAATGATATATATCATAATCAAATAAATTATTTTTTTTNATANCTGGTTCTACATAAAAATTCCACAGCCAATCNCGNAACNGAAAAAAATANTTTTCTAATCTACTATTAGGTNTCCAAATAGGNGGATAGCCATTTTTTTGCTTATANTCCCCTANNGNTCCTCTAAANANTTGATAATATTTATGCCGCCAAAACATATACCAAGATNTTGAAGTAACTAAAGGNAGATNTAAACAAATCCCNGGATCAAAATTATTCCGAGATTTAAATAATGTAATAAATTCACACTTATTCCCCTTTTCTTCATGNGCAAGTTTCCACATNGTTAATGTGTTAACTGTATTTTCAGGAGATATATAGAGTATTTTCATAATTAAATTTTTATATAATTATATATAATATGTGTGTNATACAATTTGGTTCCAANCTCATAATTAAGTTGTTAANAATAAGAGTTTATGTTATTTATATTAGATTATTATNCATTAATTGATTTAATAATTTTGAAAGCAAATTTACAACTGGATCAAAATCAATGAAGCTGTTAATTGTCCCATCCTGGTACCCAACAAATATACANCCTGAAAGCGGTACTTTCTTTAGGGATAGGGCNATAATACTTCANNNATNTGGGTTTTCAANAACTATAGCANCACATGTTTTACATTCAACTCGAGATATATTAAGATTTAAACAAAATGTAAGTAATATAGAAACTATAAATGATGGTGGGGTTTTAGTTTATAAAACNGAAGCNATAAATGCATTTCCAAAAATGCCCAGAAAGGCATTTAATAGTTACAAANATTCAATANTATCCCTTGTNAAAAATNNTATTAATAAATCTAAACCAGAATTTGTATTTATAAATTCTTCTCTTTATGGTGGTGCTGCCTTAGCAANATATTTATATGATGAAATGATACCATTTATGGTTTCTGAGCACTTAAAAGANTTTATTGGNAATGATGAATTTTCCTTGTTTCAAAAAGAATGCATAAATGAATGCTATAATTATTCTTCTAAGATAATCGCTACTAGCGAAGTTTTAAAAAACAATATTATTGATAANTTTAATNTTGATAATAAAAAAGTTNTATTNATTCCTAACCCTGCTGATACTGAATGTTTTTTACCAAAAAGAAGNAAATTAGATGGCCCTTTTACCTTTATTTCTGTTGCATTACTACGCCCTGAAAAAAGATTAGATCTGTTAATTAAAGCATTTTCAATGCTATCTAAAGAAATTCCAAATATTGTACTTACTATTATAGGCGATGGTNCTGAAAAAGATAAACTAAAATTGTTATCGCATAAATTAGAAGTAAATAACCGTATAAATTTTATTGGATATCAAAAAAAAATAGTTGTGGCAGATATTATTAGGGATCATGATGCATTAGTCTTATCTAGTCAAGTAGAAACTTTTGGTGTGGTGCTTATAGAGGCAATGAGCGCTGGATTACCAGTTATAGCAACAAAATGTGGTGGACCAGAGTCAATTGTTTTACCAGAAACAGGAATGCTGGTGGAATCAAATGACAAAAATAAATTATTTAATGCAATGCGTATTATGGTTAAAAACTATGATAATTATGATTCAAAAATAATTAGACAAATAGCAATAAACACCTATGGCGACAAGGCTTATGGAAAGAATATCAAGAATGCTATCGCTTCTGTTCTTTCGGCCAAATATTAATAGTTTTTTTTATTATTTTTATCTCGCTTTTATACAAAAAACCAGTTAATAATAAAGCAAAAGGATAGTATAATGTTAAAATAAACTTATTTGTATAATCATGACTACTTATATAATATAAAAAAGATATAATACCCATCGTAAACATTATTCTAATTATGCGACCCCATTCATATGAAATAGGAAATAAACGACTATTAACCATGAACATTATTATGAACATTATTANGAAAGATATGCAAGTTGCTATNGCAGCCCCTTGTCCTCCATATATAGGAATCAAATANAGATTAAATATAATATTNCTAATNGCCCCTATTGCCCTAGAGATAGCTATCCATAATGACTTTTCNTGATGAAAAACTCCAGGCAATTGCATTAANTACAATCCATAAAAAACATAGCCAAGAGATATCCAAGGCACTATTAATGTTGAAGACCAATATTGTTCTCCATATAATGAAATACCTCCAAATTTCATCCTAACAATATTATCAACCCATAAAAGTAATATAACCCATATAAATCCTAATAAAGCAAATACATAAGAATTAATTCTAGCATATAAAGGTTTATATTCATTNCCTCCCCCNATTTTTAAAAAAAATGGCTGCCATGCCATATTGAANCCCATGACAATCAACATCATTAACATGCCNAACTTATAACCTGAGCTATAAATACCAACTGTATATAAATCTGTCATTTGTTTCAATATATATCTGTCAGCTANTTCCATCATCATCGCAAAAACACCAGATGGCAAGANGGGAAGCCCAAATTTCATCATTNTCNTCCATGAANAAATAGATGCTTTTTTAAAATTGATACGATTATAAATAAATGGNATTGTNACAATAAAAAGGATAGTTGAAATGATAAAATTGCTTAATAAAACACCATAGACTCCCATTTTAAANTGCAGTACAAATAAAATATTAAGTAATAATGAGCCAATCACATTTGTCAANCTAAATACTATGTATGCANANGGTTTTTCTTCNGCTCTAAATATCAATTGAGGTATAGACCACATTACATCTAAAGCAATAATCCANCCAACTAATAGAATTAACCTATCATCATTAGTACCAAGTAATATGGGAGAAAAAAACTTCCTNAAAANAGTTATAANCANACCAAAANNAATAGAAGTAATAAAAAAGGAAACCCATGCTGAACTAAAATAAATAGTTTTTTCAGTTAAATCAGATTGAANATATCTTTTCATAAGTGCTGCATCTAAACCATAATGCATTACTACNCTCATGAATCCCATTATNACNTATGCTANGGATATAATACCATATTCATCGGGNGTAAATANATTTGTATATAATGGNAGTAATAAAAAAGTAACANCTCGAGCTAATATNTGGCCCAAACCATATATTAGTGTATTTTTTGATAAACTTANTATTTCTTTTTGCAAAATATTTTAGAAATGNAAAGCCAANGTATCTCTAAAAATTCCACTAGATCCAAAGTTTTCTTTAAACTTAGCTAACCCCATATTGGGTTCTTCNTTTACAGTAAATATTCCAAAATCAAAAACTTTGAAATTATTATTNATNGCATCTTTCANTATTTCATAAAACAATAAATTAATTGGTCTATATTCTTGATAGTTTTCATCGTGGCTAATATAAAACGCAAGAATGACATTANTATTTGCAATAAAATTAATNACACCACCTATCATTTTGTTATCTAAGAAAGCNGCGTGAAGTAAAATATTTTTGGGNAATAATTTTTTAAGTTTTAATAATTCATCAACAGTGTGTGTAGGGTTTACATTATGACGATTCTTAAGATTCTTTTTTAANATATTATAGAATGAATTGAAATCATCACTATTCTTAATAACTAAGCCTAAACGCTGAGCTTTGCGTAACGCTTGCCTATGTGAAGGCTTAAATTTATNTACGTTCTCTTCTATAGAATCCTCTAAGAAAAGGATACTACTAACTTCTCGTTTTTCATATTTATATCCATATCTAAGCAAAGAATAATCAATATAATTTGTTTTTCTTTTATTATAAATAATNGGAGGTAANGTTATTCTAATNCCAGAAAANTTTTGTTTTTTTATATANATATTTAATTGATTTACTAATTGAAGCGCATCACTAAAAGAAAGATCNNCTGGGGTAACAAAAGATCCCATTGATGCTCCTGGATGCGAAACNAGAACTTTTTTATCTGATNCAATTGTTTCNACNGCAGGAAAAATACTTAAGGGTTTATTNTTTTTATAAAAAATTAGACTATGNTCAATAAACCTATCCTTAGNATGATATGATAAAAACTTTCTTGTATGAAAAAGAGTTCCNTTATTCGAATGTNGAANAATTTTTTCCCATTCATCTGAAAAGTTATTATTGTATCTATCNATNGTGATCATANANCTGAATTTAACGAATATGTATAGGTGATTTGTTCCAATTTTTTATAAGCTTTATTATTAATATTAGATAGNTATTAAATATAATATGGACAAATTAGATTNCTTATTAAATGTATAATTCAAGCATTNATAAAATAATTGCTCGTGAAATATTNGATTCTCGAGGAAACCCTACTNTTGAAGTTGATGCNCTCCTTNCAANTGGCGCTTTTGGTCGCGCAGCNGTACCATCTGGTGCTTCTACAGGNGAACATGAGGCCATTGAACTGCGAGATAATGATCGTTTACGTTATCTAGGAAAAGGTGTGAAAAAAGCTGTTGAGAATNTTAATACANTTATTGCCAATGCAATNATAGGCCTAGATGCGTTNAATCAAAANAATATTGATGATGCAATGATTGCATTAGATGGGACTCCAAATAAATCATATCTTGGTGCAAATTCAATACTTGGGGTTTCNCTGGCAGTAGCAAAGTCCGCATCAAATGCTAAGAATAAACCTCTGTATGAATATCTAAACAAAGATAGAATATATACAATGCCGATACCGATGATGAATATTATTAATGGGGGAAGTCATGCAGACAATAATATAGATTTTCAAGAATTTATGNTTTTCCCTGTTGGTGCAAATTCTTTTTCTATAGCATTACAAATGGGGACTGAAATTTTCCATCAATTAAAAACAGTCCTAAAGGGCCGTGATCTTAATACGGCGGTAGGTGACGAAGGCGGATTTGCTCCTAATTTGAAATCTAATGAAGAAGCAATAGAGGCAATTTTAACTGCAGTAGATAAAGCTGGTTATAAAGCTGGTAAGGATATTTATATAGCATTAGATGTTGCTGCAAGTGAAATTTTTGATGAAAATAAATATATATTAAAATCAGAATGCAAATCTTTATCATCTGATCAAATGATTTCATATTATAAAAATCTGATTAATAAATATCCTATAATTTCTATTGAAGATGGCCTTGCTGAAAATGATTGGGATGGTTGGGTATCAATGAATGAAGAGTTAGGAAGTAAAATCCAAATTGTAGGTGATGATTTAACAGTTACAAATATAGATCGATTAAAAAAAGCGATTGATTTGAAAGCTATGAATGCAATTTTAATTAAATTAAATCAAATTGGATCTTTAACAGAAACACTAGAAGCTGTAGATCTGGCTAAGAAAACTAATTTTGGTGCAATAATTTCCCATAGATCAGGTGAAACAGAAGATACGACTATAGCAGATTTAGCTGTTGCGTGTGGAGTTGGACAAATTAAAACAGGTAGCGCATCACGCACTGATCGTATCTGTAAATATAATCAGCTTCTTAGAATCGAAGAGAATCTATCTAATAAATCTAAATATCCGGGATTAGAAGTTTTAGGTCATTATGAGACGTAGCTATAGATCAAAAAAAAGTAGAAATATTAATTCAAATAGGTTTCAACAACAATTGATTCGCGCCATTCTTGTTGTTGGTTCATTAATACTGCTTATCATTTTTTTCTTTGGAGATCATGGTTTATATCAACTATATCAATTACGATCAGAAAAAGCAAAAATACAATCTACAATATCTTTCTTAAGAGAGAAAAAACAGCTATTGGAAGAAGAAAAAACAAAACTTAACAATGATCCTAAATATATTGAACAGCTTGCACGAGAAAGATATAGAATGGCAAAAAAGGGTGAAAAAGTATTTAAGGTAATTGAAAAAGATTCAAAATAGTCTAAAACCCTAAATTATAATATACTCTGTCACCTCCAAGTTTTCCCATACAAACCAATTCAATATTCTTTGGTTTTGATTTAAAGTCATAATATAATTCTGCAATCACATGCTCTCTGGGAGAAATTATTGCCAAACCTTGATGTTTTCCTTTAAATGGATTGAGCTCTCCTTTATTATTTCCATAACCAATAGCTTTTAATAATGCCATTGCAGAAAAATCTAATTCTTTAGAATGGCTAATATTTGCAACACGCAATTTTATCTCAATTTGATTTCCATTTTTATTAGAAGAAATTAATTTATATTTTGCATTGTCAGCGGTTTGTGCAACACCAACTTCGTGGGAAACGCGCCCTTCAAGTAGATATTCAATAGGAATATAAAATTCTATTGTGGCCTTAACAAATTTACCAGATTTATCTTTTTTTAATTTTGTTAAAGAAGATCCGGGGAATATTTCTCCAACAATATTATCCTTGTTTTTATTGGGTTTAATATAGATAGCTGTTTTTTTTATTACCTCTGTTGTTTGAGCAAATAGTCCAATTGATATAGAAAAAAATAGAAAAAATAATTTTTTCATTAATATTTTATTAATTAGTCAATGTGTTTTGTTTAATAAAAGCATCCATATATATTTCAACCCTACGGTTTGTTGCTCTTGCCTTTCTAAGATCAACAGAGTTTTTTCCTATAGAACTAATTGGTAAAACGGGACGATATTCCCCATATCCCATTGCAGAAAATTTACTTTCAGGAATTTTTGAAAAATCGCTTAGAAGTTTAACAATATTTAATGCCCTTGCTGTGGATAGGTCCCAATTGCTTTGGAATGAAGCACTTTTAGGTAATGGCAAATCATCTGTATGCCCTTCACATCTAATTTCTACATTAAGAAAGCCACCTCTTTTTTCAATTGCGCTCAACAACTTCGCAAATCTATCATCATCATATACATTTAACAATTTTGATACACGTACAATTCCACCAATTTGCATTAAAAGAGGGTAAACTAGAGGCTGAACATCATCATCCATTGATTTAAATAAACGACCACTTGCCATAGTAATTTTTACACCTTTTGTCACACGATCAACAGAAACATAGGAAGACTCAATATTTTCTTTTAATTCTTTATATGTTTCGTCTAAGAGCATATTAATTACCCTATCAATATGCTTTTCCGCATCATTAAGAATTACTAATAATAAAATAAAGAATGTTAATAATAAGGTTACTAAATCAGCATAAGTAACTGCCCATGCTGTACTTTTAGCTTTTGCTTCTTCAGCAGACATTCCATATGAATCAGCAGACATATATTAATCATCCTGACGAGACGATTGTGGAACAAATGTCATCAATTTTTCTCGCATTAGAAGTGGGTGCTCTTTAGAATGGATACTTATTATTCCCTCAACTACAATACTCTTGAGCATCATTTCTTCCTGCGATTTACGAGTTAGCTTCCCACCAATAGGAAGAAATACTAAGTTTGATAGAAGAACACCGTAAAAAGTTGTTATTAATGCTAAGCCCATACCGCCTAGTAGCTGAGCAAATTTTTGTGCAACATCAAAATCCATGCTACTTACATCTGCAGAATTTCCACCTGAAAAGTTGTTCATCATTACAATTAAGCCCATCACAGTCCCCAGCATCCCAAATGCTGGAGCATAAGAGCCTAAGTAAAAAAATATTTCCTGCCCCATTTTATGTCTTTTTTGAATATTGCTTAATTCCAAGTTCAAATAGTTTCTTAAACGTGCAGAATCACGCTCATTAATTGCTAGTTCTATCCCATTACGCAAAAATGTACTTTCAATAGACGGCAAATCAGCTTCTAAAGATAAAACACCATTTTTTCTAGCTTTCTCTCCTTTTTCAACTATCTGTTCNATAATTCCTTGATAATCATNCTCCTCACTTGTAAAAACATTTTTTACAACAGAAAATAATCCAANAATATTNTTTAAAGGATAATTNACCATTGCTGCTGCAANTGTTCCGCCAANAACAACAANAAGNGCATTACTATTCATAAACCANCCCACATCACCATCTTGTCTAATTATCCCTANAAAAATAATTCCTACTCCAGAAANGAGNCCAAGTATAGTTCCAATATCCATTACTATCTGTTATTACTCAATATTTNATATATTATTNGATGATTAGGNNCAATTTANTTGCTTTATAATATAAATAATCATTTTACATTGCATCTATAATTAATTAAGTGGGTAATAAAATATTTATGNTATTAGAGAAAAAGAATATTATTGTTGTTGGCGGCACATCAGGCATTGGAAAATCAGCAGTAAAAGCATTTATGAATGAAGGAGCTTTTTTAACTGTTGTTGGAAGAAATAGTAAAAAATTNTCAGATGCNAAAGCATTATTTGGTGATAATGGAATAACTATAGAAGGCGATGCCTCTAACCCGGAAACTATCAATATTGCTATAAAACAAGCTGTGGAAAAATTTGGAGATNTACATGGGCTCTATCACGTAGCTGGCGGTAGCGGAAGAAACAAAGGAGATGGCCCAGTNCATGAGGTTACTGATGAGGCGTGGGATTATACTATATCAATAAATTTAGATTCTATTTTTTATTCGAATCGAGCTGTGATAANACAATTTATTAATCANGGNCANGGNGGAACAATATTGAATATAAGTTCGGTTTTAGGCTTTTCCCCATCTTCAAAATTCTTTTCAACTCATGCATATGCTTGCACAAAAGCAGCTATTATTGGACTTAGTAAATCACTGGCATCATATTATTCAATATATAATATTCGTATTAACGTTATTTCACCTGGATTAATTGCAACTCCAATGTCTGAAAGAGCACAATCTGATAACGAAATAATAAGTTATATACAAAAAAAACANTCNTTAGATGGAGGNCGGATTGGTGAAGCAGTAGATCTTGATGGAGCAGCAATTTATTTTATGTCAGACAAGTCCATTTTTACTACTGGACAGGTTTTGAGCATAGATGGAGGGTGGACTGTCAATGGTTNAAAATAATAATATTGAACAGGCTCTATCTAAATCGAAAGTNATTCCAGTAATTGTAATTGATGATTCTAAAAAAGCATTANNACTTGCTGAAACATTNTTTAATTCTGGNATTACTTGNGCTGAANTAACNTTGCGNACANATGCNGCAATTNAATCTCTNNAANTNTTNTCNNNGTTTAATANATTNACACTTGGNGCTGGAACNATTACGAATATAAAACAGTTTCATTNTGCTNTNAATGCTGGTGCAGAATTCATAGTCTCTCCGGGNTTTAATGAAGAGNTAGCTATTGAAAGTTCAAAAAATAATATAAAGTATATACCNGGATGTTGTACNCCAAGCGATATACAAAATGCAATAAATAATTCAATTAAATTGCTNAAATTCTTTCCTTCAGAGGCCTTTGGAGGTGTAAAAACACTAAAAGCGCTTAGTGNNCCATATTCAAATGTGTCTTTTATNCCAACTGGTGGAATAAAAANAAATAATATTAGAAAGTATTTANATCTTGATTGTGTTATTGCNTGNGGGATGACAGAAATTGTAGANCANNNNTTNATTGTNAATTCAGATTTTGATACAATTTCTAAATTATCTAAAGAAGTTATTTATGAAGTATCAATATAAATTTCTTTTAAAAAGGCNCATTGCATCAATTATAAACAATAGGATTTATATATGAAAGATTCACATCTTAGAACTACTGTTATTGGAAGCTATCCCCTCCCCGGGTGGTACGAGCATGCATTTTCCAATATTTCTTCATTTGGAGAATATGATCGTAATGAGCTTATTAATGATGCTGTTTCTATTGTTATTAATGATCAAATATCTGCAGGNTTGGATNTAATAACTGATGGAGAAATGTCAAGAAGAGATTTTAATTTATCTTTTTATAATCTTATTNACGGCATTGAAAAAGAAACAAAAAACTTAAGACATTTTGGNCCCCCTGCTCATGATCAAAGAGGAAAATATAATATAATTGGAGAACTAAATGCGCCGCACGGNCTCGGAGTTGTGAAAGACTTTGAACGCCTAAAGAGCTTATGTACTTTGAACCCNCCAANACTTAAAGCAAGTATTCCGGGCCCATATACATTAAGTGGTAGAATNATTCCAAACAAACAATACTCTGATCGCTATAAAATAACAGAATCTCTTCTTCCAATAGTTAGAAGTGAATTAGAACAATTAGTTAATGCGGGGTGTAAAGAAATAACCGTTGATGAGCCATCAATGAGTTGTTACGCATACAAAGAAGATCCTATAAAATTTGTTAATATTTTTAATCNAACAATAGAACCTATTNTTGGAAAAGCTAATATTTCAATCCATTTATGTTTTGGAAATTATAAGGCGCGCGCTATAAGTCCNCGCGTATATAAACCCATGTTNCCCTCTTTTTTGGATATGAAAGCTGATGAAATACATGTAGAAATGGCAAGTAGAGAGTTTGCTGAATTAGAAATTATTGAAGAGATTACAAAATATAAAAATGTTGCTGTAGGAATTATTGATGTTAAAAGTTACTTCATAGAATCTGTAAATGAAATATCTGCAAGAGTTAATAAATGTTTAAAATTTTCTCCACCAGAACGNATATCATTTGCTCCTGATTGTGGCCTTAGCCAAACAGCCCGATGGGCAGCAAAACAAAAGTTGAAAAATATGGTAAATGGCGTTAGAAAAGTTAAAGAATCGCTATAATAAAATGCGTAAAGCTTATTGCTCAGAGACATCTTTTCTTAATAGTGTTAATAAATACAAAGATGATATGAAAAATTTTAATGTATGGTGGTTAGGTCAGAGCGGTTTTTTAATACAATGGCAAGGAAAACACTTACTTATGGATCCTTATTTATCAGATTCATTNACAAAAAAATATGCGAAAACTGATAAACCACATAAACGAATAACTGAAAGGGTTGTAAACCCATTAAAAATGGATTTTATCAATGTAGTAACAGCAAGCCACGGGCACACTGATCACTTAGATCCCGAAACATTATTGCCTCTTGTTAAATCAAATAATAATATGGATTTAATNGTTCCTGCTGCAGAAATAGAACTTGCCNTGGATAGATCTAGTTTATCTGAAGATAAGATAAAANCAATTAATGCAGGTGAAGTAATTGAATCAAATGGATTTAAAATCCATGCAATTCCATCAGCGCATGAAAAAATAAAGATGGATAATAATGGAAATCATTATTATTTAGGATATATAGTTGAGTTTGGTCCTTGGACTATTTATCATAGCGGAGATACTGTTGAATATGATAAAATGGAAAATTATTTAACACGATGGAATTTAGATATCGTTTTTCTTCCTATTAATGGAAGAAAAAAAGAAAGAAGAATACCTGGAAATATGTGGGGAACAGAATCTGCATCTTTAGCAAAAAGGGTTAACGCACGCGCCGTTATTCCACATCATTTTAATATGTTTAAATTCAATACAGAGTCGCCAAATGATTTTATTGCTGAAGCAAATAATCTAGGGCAGTTATTTTTTGTATTAGAGAATGGTGAACATTGGTCAAGTGATCAATTGAAATAATTTTGATAAAACAAATAAATAATTATCAATTGTTAACCTATTCAATTATTGCAGCATTAGGGGGTCTATTATTTGGTTTTGATACAGGGGTTATATCAGGAGCTATTCCATTTATTAGAGGTGAGTTTGAATTAACTGCATATCAAGAAGGATTTGCCGTTAGCAACTTGATGATAGCTTGTACTGTTGGCGCTTTAATAGCAGGTCCAATAGCTGACTGGGCGGGAAGAAAAAAGGTTCTAATCCTTTGTGGTCTTCTTTTTTTAATTTCTGCAATATTTTCTGCTTTACCTCAATCCTTTATGGAATTGGTTATTGCCAGGTTTATTGGCGGACTTGGTGTGGGTGTTGCTTCGGTTGTATCGCCCATGTATATAACTGAAATTTCTCCAGCTAATATTCGAGGAAGGCTTGTCGCATTAAATCAATTAGCAATAGTTGTTGGGATTTTATGTTCATATCTATCAAACTGGATTCTTTTAGATACAGGTATAAATAATTGGCGTTTTATGCTAGCAACTGAAAGTATACCATCTATTACTTTTTTATTTGGTCTAATATTTATCCCAGAATCTCCAAGATGGCTTATGAAAAATGGAGATGAAAAAGGCGCCCTTAGTATATTGAATATTGTATCTGGCAAAAAAAATACAGTTAAAGAATTAGGAGAAATTAAAGAATCATTATCTAGAAAAAAGGCATCTATTAAAGAACTATTACATCCATCTCTAAGGAAAGTATTAATAGTTGGTATTCTTTTTTCATTACTTGCTCACCTTACTGGTATTGATACAATTATTTATTATGGACCAATTATCTTTTTAGAATCTGGATTTCAAACAAATGATGCATTCCTTGCATCAGTAATAATTGGTATTACAAATCTTGTATTTACTATTCTTGGTATGCTTATGGTTGATAAATTTGGCAGAAGAATTCTTTTATTAGTTGGTATGGCAGGAATGGGGGTTTCAATGGCGCTTGTAGGTTTTTGTATGGAAAGTGATATTATAAGCGCAAAGTGGACCTTATTATGGATAATGACTTATATAGCTTCATTTGCAATGAGTATTGGAGTAGTAATATGGGTATACTTATCAGAGATATTTCCAACAAAAGTTAGAGGTCAAGCTTTATCTGTTGCCACAATGGTTTTGTGGCTAGGAAATGTTATTTTAACTCAGTTTTTTCCCATTATGATGGAAGTTTTTGGGGGCGGTACATTTTATATTTTTTCAATTATTTGTTTAATATCATTTATTTTCTTTGTTCTAATGATAAAAGAGACCAAAGGGCTGAGCCTAGAACAAATAGAAAAAATTTGGATATAGTTAACAAATATTCTTAAAAGAAAAATGATTTTTGGAGGAATTGATATCGGCGGAACAACAGTAAAAGTTGGTTTTGTTGACAAAGAAGGCAATATACTATGTAGAGACTTGTTCCATGTAGAAAATATAAAGAGCTACAAAAATTTTCTTAAAAGAATATTTAACTCAATTAAATCTTTAATTAATAACTTAGAAAATAAATATTTAATTCAGGGATATGGTGTAGGGTGCCCAGGTAGAATAAATGTACAAGAAGGAAGAGTGCTTTGGTGCAAGGGGAAACTTGAGTATATAGAAAATCAGTTATTAGGGCCCGATCTTGAAGCGCTGCTTGGCAAGCCTGTTTTTTGTGATAATGATGTGAACTCGATTGTATTTGGGGAGGCGCATTTTGGAAAAGGGAAAAATGCAAAAATTGTGGTTGGATTAACCTTTGGAACTGGTATAGGCGGAGGAATTATTATTAATGGAAATATAATTCGAGGGGAACATTTTACTGCGGGGCATTTTGGATATATGAGTCAAGATTCAAGCGGAAGAAATCATGAAAGTGGAAATTCTGGCGCAGTAGAAATACACGCATCTCATTCTGGTGTTATATATAAAGCAAAAGAGGCAATTCAGTTAGGCATGAAAACATCTCTAGAAGAAATTATTAATGCAAATAATTTTGGTTTTAATAATATTTATGAAGAATCAGAAAAAGGAGATAAAGTTTCTATAAGATTGGTTCAAGAATTAGAAAGTGAGATGTCTATTCTAATAGCTAACCTAATTTTTGCTTTTGATCCTTCTATAATATTAATTGGTGGTGGATTATTAAATGCTGGAAAAGGTGTCTTAACTAGAGTAAGAGAAAAAATTATAAAACGGATTAATTTTCTTAATAATAAAGAAATAATTATAGAACGTATGTCATCATATGAAGAAGTTGGTATTATCGGTGGAGCAGCGTTAGCCAAAATGGAACTAAATAAAATAAATGTACAAAAGAAAGGATGAATTTTATGAGTGCTGGTTTAGATTATTTTAATAATACAATAAAATTGATTAATGGTCTTCGGGATAAAGAAATGGATAATATTTTAAAAGCTTCCGAGCTGTGTGCTAATAGTATCAGTAAAAAAGGTCTTGTGTTTATGTTTGGGGCTGGACATTCTAGAATAATGTGTGAAGAGATGACCCCAAGGCAAGGATGCTTCCCTGGNTTTTTTGCGCTTGTAGAACATGCTGTTTCTAATCATTCTTCTATTATAGGGGCTAATGGACTTAGAGGACCTATGTACCTAGAAAAATATTATGGCTATGCAGAAGAAATACTACGTGGTTTCAAATTTGGTAAAAATGATGTCATGATAATTATTTCTGTAAGCGGGATTAGGCCTTTAATAGTAGAAATGGCTTTNGGGGCTAAAAAACGTGGCTTACCAGTTATTAGTATAGTCTCTAGGNAACACTGCGAGTCATCAAANCCTGNTCATAAAAGTGGAAAAAAACTAATAGATGTATCGGATATAGTTATAGATAGTCAATGCCCTCCTGGAGACTGCGTTGTAGAATTAGATGGATTAGAATGGAAAACTGGACCCGTATCAACTGTTATGGGAGCATTAATAACAAATATGATCCGATGTGAAGTTGGTGAAAGACTAATAAAAAAGGGGGTTAAGTTAGAATTGCTTCCTAGCCATCAAGCTGTAGGAAATCCAAAGGTTCATGAACAACTTGATAGGTTTTATGAATCTTATAGATTAAGCCTNTCTCATCTGTTCCAATAAATTAATCTTTTTCGCGATTTTGATATAATTTTCTGCTAGAAGTATACAAAGTGTCCTTTTCTTCTTTGCTTAAAGCATCATAACCAACCTTATTGATCTTATCTAAAATATGATCTACTTCTTGTTGAAGTTTTACACGTTTTATTTCATTTTTATGTTTAATTGTAAAACTAAGTTCTGCAAAATATTTACGAATAGAAAATTTTATATCATTCCATGTCCAATGATAACGTAAATATATAAATCCTATTAAGACAGCTGATAGATGAGTAATATGGCTAATATCTGATGCTGAATTCATTGATAGGATAAATTCAGTAGCAACTAAAATCATTACAAGATATTTTACTTTTATTGGCAACAGAAAATAAAGATATACAGTCCTATTAGGAAACATCATACCAAAAGCTAACAAAACACCATAAACAGCCCCACTTGCTCCTGCAAGAACATAGTTAGCATTAGTAATATTCAGTGCTAACCATACAAGCCCAGATCCTATGCCTGTTAAAAAATAATATTTTAAAAAAGATCTTCGACCCCAAATCGATTCTAATTCTGACCCGAACATCCATAAAACAAACATGTTAAAAAATACATGTAAAAAATCCTTATGGATAAAAAGATATGTCAATGGTTGCCAAACTCTTGGCCATACATTACTTGATGACAAGCCAAATAAGTCTACTACTGGATTAAACAATGGTGTTGTAGGATTTTGAGAAATTATTTTTAATAAAAATATAATTATGTTTGACCATACAATAACTTTTATTGCATCAGTAAATATTTTTGGTCGAAAGGAAAAGTCTCCTTGTTCAGATTGAAATTGGTAACGCATCTCTAATTATAAGCATAAAGTTATTTATATTNAAAAATTAATTTCTTCTATTAATTACGCAGTGACTAAAGCTTTCAAAACTCGAAGGGATTTTAATTCACTTAAACCATCAAAATGATAGTATAAACAAGTATTAATATATTTACTTATTATTTTTCTATCTTTTAAAGAAACAGTTAATTTTTCAATTTTTTTTATAAAATCATTTTCAATTATATTACCAGACAGCAAAGTTGATAGAATATTTTTACTATTTGGGCCTTGATTTGGATCTGGNAATATCAAGCCAGATAAATTTTNATCTGATAAGTCGGTTTTGAATCCCTGAAGGTCTAATATTCTTAACTGGTAATACCAATAAATTAAATTTAACTGTGTCTGTTCTGAATCAACAATCTTGAGGACCGTTATCAATTCATCAAACAGCTCTTTGTTTGGATCTTCATCAATTAGGGTTTTTTCCGTTAGCTCAACTAAAGCCATCCCATATGCAATGCGCTTCAGATCTTTATGTATATTTAAATATGTTGATGCAAAGCTTGCTTTAGTTACTAAATGCAAATCACGCCGCTTATTATGGCTAAAAACTATATCTAAATGACTCATTGGTTCATAAAAGGCGNTTTGAGGTGATTTTTTTCTTTTAGCGCCTCTTATGATAAAACTAATCTTACCCATTTCTCTAGTGAAACATCGGGCAATAATACTAGTGTCGCTATACGAAAACCGCCTTAATACAATTGTAGGCGAATGAACAATCATAATTAATATGCTTTTGCAAAAATCACTTCATACATAGCATCCTCCCCAGAAAAGATACATTTGAGGCCTTTATGATTGCTATTAAAAGGTATACACCTAATGGTTGCTTTTGTTTCATTTTTTATGGCGGTTTCAGTTTCGACTGTCCCATCCCATCCACAACGAACAAACCCGCCATTTTTAGATATTACATTTTTGAACTCTTTGTAGCTTTCTACGCGCACAGTGTTTTTATCTCTAAAATCTGCAGCTTGATGTAAAATATTCTTTTGTATTTCATCTAATAAATTAGTAATCGTTTTTACCGCTTGATTCAACTTTACTGATTGCTTATCTACAATATCTCTTCTTGCTAAAATAACCTCTTTATTTGAAACATCTCTTAAGCCAATCTCTAATCGTATTGGAACNCCCTTAAGCTCCCATTCGTTAAATTTAAACCCAGGAGAATTNTTAGAATCATCCACTTTTATTCGGATTCCTTTTTCGGTACATTGAGTTATAATATCATTAATATGATTCATGATTNTTNTTTTGTCTTCATCATTTTTCGCTATGGGAATAACAATAACCTGAATTGGTGCAATTTTTGGTGGCAGGACCAANCCCTTNTCATCACCATGGGCCATTACCACCCCCCCAACTAATCTGGTNCTTACCCCCCANCTTGTAGCATAAACAAAGTNTTCNTTATTTTCTCGACTCTGAAAAGTAACCCCAAATGCNTTAGCAAAGTTTTGCCCTAAATTATGCGATGTTCCTGCNTGCAAGGCCCTCTTATCTCCCATCATTGCTTCTATTGAATAGGTCTTTTCTGCTCCTGCAAATTTTTCTGAATCTGATTTAACTCCAGTTAAAACAGGCATAGCCAAATAATCTTCTGCAAGACTACGATAGATCTCCAAGATTTTTAATGTTTCTTTTTCAGCTTCTTCATCCGTTTCATGTGCTGTATGCCCTTCTTGCCATAAAAATTCAGTTGTACGTAAAAATAATCTCGTCCGCATTTCCCAACGAACTACATTTGCCCATTGATTAATTAATAAAGGAAGATCACGGTAAGACTGAATCCATTTTTTGTACATGGACCAGATAACTGTTTCAGAAGTTGGGCGGACAATAACTTCTTCTTCCAGTTTTGATTCAGGATCTACTTCTACGCTTTGACCGTCATCAGTTGTTCGCAACCTGTGATGTGTAACTACAGCACATTCTTTGGCAAATCCTTCAACATGCTTGGCTTCACTTGCAAAAAATGATTTTGGTATAAATAATGGAAAATATGCATTCACATGACCGCTATCTTTTAGCATTTTGTCAAGTGCTAGCTTTATATTTTCCCACAATTCATACCCATAAGGCTTTATAACCATTGTCCCTTTAACAGGCCCATAGTCAGCGAGACCAGATTTTATTATTACATCCGTATACCAAGTTGCATAATTATCTTTTTGAGAAGTAATACCTTTGGACATTTTAATGATTTCTTAAATTAATCATAGGGAAATTAGCGGACATCATTAGGTCATTCAATACAAAGATTATTAATCATCCATTTTCTTAAAACAATAATAATACTATTTTCTCTTATATAATCAATGAATAAGACTACTTTTGTAACAGGGCTATATACTTTCTATTTATTATTTATAATGGTTTCATGTAATCATCCAAAGATAATTGTGTTAAGTAATTGTGCTGTGCCTAGCCACCCAGGTGCAAATTCTATTTCATTCTCAGAAGGGAAAATAATTGATATAGGTAATAATTTATCAGGAGATATAATCATAAATCTTAATGGCGGATTTGTTTACCCTGGGTTCTCTGATTCTCATATGCATCTTGTTGGGTATGGAAAGTCATTAGAAAAACTTGATCTTGTTGGGACAAACAGTATTTCAGAAATAAAGAATNTTGTTTCTAGTTCATATGATAAATCGAACAANTGGATTGAAGGCAGAGGNTGGGATCAAAATGACTGGGAAAATATTGATTACCCAACAAAAGAAGATTTAGATTTAGTTGCANAAGATCAACCTGTTTATTTAAGAAGAATTGATGGNCATGCAGCGTGGGTAAATTCAAAAGTGTTATCAATCTGTGAAATTAATGATAAAACAAAAGACCCGGAAGGCGGGAAAATCATAAGAGATAAGAATGGGTTTCCAACNGGTATATTTATTGATAATGCTATTGATTTAATTGAAAAATTTCTCCCTGTAGATAGCTCAATTGATAAAAAACGATATATTGAAAGAGCGGTCAAAAGTTTAAATAAGTTTGGATTAACAAGTATTCATGATGCTGGAACAGATGTCGAAACAATAAAAATATTAAAAAAATTAATTCAACAGAATAAACTTTCTATTCGCGTTAANGCTATGCTTAATAATAATATAAATGATTATAATTTTTACATAAATAATGGACCAGAGCGTATTAATAATTTTTTATTTGTAAATAGTATAAAAATATATTTTGATGGAGCTATGGGCTCTAGNGGAGCATANCTTTTGGAGCCATATTCTGATGATCCAGATAATGCCGGGCTTACAATAACAAATGCAGATGATATTCGCAAAAAAGTTAAAATTTTTAATGAAGCTGGGTTTCAAGTTGCTATTCATTGTATTGGTGATAAGGCAAATAGAATAGCTTTAGATATTTTTGAAGAAATTGGTAACAAATTGTCAAGAAATCGCATAGAACATGCACAAATAATTCATGCAGATGATATTAATAGATATGTTGAGTTAGGAGTTATTCCTTCAATGCAATCAACGCATTGCACTAGTGATATGTATTGGGTAGATGAGAGATTAGGTCCAAAAAGGATCCATCAAGCCTATCCATGGAATTCCCTATTAAATGCAGGATCAATTATACCTGGTGGTTCTGATGCTCCAGTTGAAATCCCTGATCCTTTGTTAGGGATATATGCGGCAATTACAAGAAAAGATATTAATGATTGGCCGAAAAACGGATGGCTCCCATATGAACGGATGACAATTGATCAAGCAATATCATCCATCACAGAATGGAGCGCATATAGCATGTTTGCTGAAGAATTTTATGGGAAAATAGATAAAGGCTATTTAGCAGATTTTACAGTTTTAAATAATAATTTAAGTGAGATAGATCCTAAAAATATACCTGAAGTAAAAGTTTTATACACATTTGTAAATGGTGAAATTGTTTATCAAGATGATAAGTAATAAAAAAATCAAAAAACTATCAATATTATCAACAAAAAAAGGGCGTAAGGAAGAAGGAAAATTTTTGATTGAAGGGTATAGAATTATACGATCAGCGTTGCGAAACAACGTAAATATTGAGAATATTTATATATCAAATAGATTTAAAGCGTCTGAGGACTTCAAGAATCTTAATGGTTTAATATCTGAAAATATAGATGTTGCAGTCTTAGATGAAAAAACTATTAATAAAATCTGTCAGACTGTAAATCCTGCTGGAATAGTTGCTGCTTGTCTCCTACCAGATGATTTTAAAATAACAAAATTATTAACTGATAATTGGATTTACTTAGATAAAATTTCAGACCCAGGTAATATTGGTACGCTATTGCGAACTTCAGCTTGGTTTGGAATTAATAACGTTGCCTTGTCTTCAAAGTGTGCTGATGCTTTTAACCCTAAGGTTGTACGCAGTGCTATGGGGGCACATTTTTCATTAAATATTGTTGGGAATATGGATCTTTTTGAATTTAAAAAGAATCAATATTGTATTATTGGTGCCGATCAAAATGGCTCCCCGATGGATGATTTTAATTACGATAAAAAAAAATGGATATTGGTTATAGGAAACGAGGGTCATGGTATTTCAGAAAATAGCAAAAAATATATCCAACATTTTTTATCCATTCCCCCTAGTGGATCTGGGAACTCATTAAATGCAGCTGTCGCCGGTAGCATTTTAATACATCACTTGATTTCATTATAAATAAACTGAACTTCTTTCGTTTAAAAGCCAATAACCGTAATTTTTATGGAATTACAAGAACAGGATAAACCTGGGTCTGAATTAATATATGAACCAAACTGTTTCAGTCAAACTAGCATTTGGAGTGGTCATTTTTTCTGTACTATCTTCGCTCGTAATAGCATCAATTATTGCGGCAGCAGGAACCGTACAGCCTAACGAACACAGCCAAAATACTTACAACTACATTGCCCTCTTTGTAGGCCAGGGTTTTATGATAATTCCCCTTCTGTTATTTTTAATTAGCAGAAAGGAACCCATTATACATAGCTTGCGATTAAAGTTAATATCTGCACCTATACTTTTAAGCACAATATGTATATCCATGGGTCTAATTCCAATTGTAGATGAAATGGATCGGATTTTATCATTTATTTTTGGAACCGAAGAAGAATTGGCTCAATTAACTGATATTCTAATTATTGATTACTCATTCATAGGGTTGCTTCTATCTACAACCATTGTTGTGTTGGCTCCTCTTGGAGAAGAAATTCTATTTCGGGGGTTTTTACAAAAGAAATTGGAGGAGTCTTGGCAAGATATAACTAGAGCTATATTAGTGACGAGTTTATTTTTTGCTTTTATACATATGAATCCTGTATGGATAATACAAATTTATTTGTTGGGCGTGATTCTTGGCTATCTTGCATGGAAAACTGGCTCAATTTTAACCAGCTTAGTTCTACATAGCCTTAACAATGGTGCGGCATTAATATTGACAAATTATTCTGAATCAATCAACCCTTATTACCTTTGGAATAACCATGTATCACCTTTAATTCTTTTTTTAGGAATTTGTAGTTTATCATTTGGTTTTTATAATTTAAATAAATCACCTCAGGTATAATTATGCGACAAAAGATGATAAGTAATGAAATTAACATTCTAAGGGACACCTTTCGCCGATTATTAAGAAGAAAAGCAAATACAAATCTTGGTAAGCTTATAGAAAAAACCCACCCCGCTGATTTGGCTCTACTTTTTAGATTTTTCAATGAAATGGAACAAAATACACTGTTTTCTATTATGCGCCCAGGTGAGCATACTGGTGAATTCTTAGGAGAATTAGATGAGTCAATTATAAAAAGACTTATAGAAAATGAATCTGCAGAGCATGTTGCTGAATTAATTCAATTCACTACTTCAAATGATAAAACATCTATTCTAAGTATCCTTGATGATGAGTCTTCAAAAGCAATTTTGGATCTACTGAAAAGTGAAGAACAAGAAGAGCTTGAAGAGATCATGGGATATCCTGATGATAGTGCTGGTTCTTTAATGTATACAGATGTATTTACACTTAATGAAAATACAATAGCTAAAGATGCCATTAATGCGCTTCAAGATCATGAATCTTCTGAAATGGTTTTTTATCTATATGTCATTGATAATAATGATATACTTGTTGGGGTTATTTCTTTGCGGGATCTTGTAACAACACCGCAAAATACAAGATTAAAAGATATGATGATACGATCCTTNCAGTCTGTGCGNCCNGAAACAGATCAAGAAGAAGTAGCNCGAATTGTTTCTCAATATAATTATCTTGCAGTACCAGTTGTTGATAAAGAAGGTCAATTACTTGGTATAGTTACTGTAGATGAAATTGTTGATGTAATTAGAGAAGAAGCAACTGAAGACTTCTTTCAAATGGCTGGTGCAGGTAAAGATAGAGAAATACTAATGAAGTCTTCATGGGATAATGCAANAAGCAGACTCCCTTGGCTATTCGCAAGTTGGATTGGTGGTATTTGTGCAGCTGCAGTAATTGGTTTCTTTGATAATACATTAAAAGATACCCTTGCTCTTGCTGCGTTTATACCTGTAATAATTGGAATGGGTGGTAATATTGGTACGCAAACATCAACATTGGTTGTGCGNGGGCTCGCAACAGGACGAGTGAATGTGGGCAATAATTTATCNATCATTTTAAAAGAAATTCGTGTNGGGATTATTCTTGGGATTTTATACGGGTTAATGTTGGGGTTATTTGCCATAATACAGTTTGTTGATATCTCACCATATCTTGGTTTAGTTGTTGGGCTTGGAATAGCAGGNTCTATGCTTATAGCTACAGCTTTTGGATCTTTAGTTCCTCTATTATTACAGCGACTTGACGTTGACCCTGCTATTGCCACAGGTCCTTTTGTTACAACAAGCATTGATATACTTGGGGTATCACTATATTTAGGAATAGCAAATTATTTTCTAACCGTTTAAAGTGATATTAATCTACTTTTTATGCGGTAGTNTATGTTTGTACTCCCTATTTACAATATATTTCACTGTNGGATTACATCGATTAAAAATTATTAATAGAAAANAATATTTACCTACAATTTCAATTGTTGTTGCAGCTCGTAATGAAGAGTCTAATTTACAACAACTACTAAATAGCCTGGTTGAACAGGATTACCCAAAAGAAAANATGGAAATAATCATTGTAAGCGATCGATCCACTGATGGTAGTTGGCAAATAATTAATGATTTCTCAAACCTATATCCTTTTGTAAAGGGCATACAACTAGAAGAGAANCNCGATGATATGACCCCTAAGAAATATGCGCTAACATGCGGAATAAATAATACGGGTGGAGAAATAATTCTATCTACAGATGGTGATTGTATAGTTCCAAAAGGGTGGTCACGCAGTATGGTAAGTTCGTTTGATGATAATACTGGAATTGTTGTAGGAAGATCATCTATTAATTTNTCAAACCCATCATTTTTTAATCAATATCAATCGGTTGATTTTCTTGGAATTATGGCTGCAAATGCTGGAGTTATTGGTTGGAAAAAAGGTTGGTCTGGGTCTGGGCAAAATATTGCATATAAAAGAAATGCATTTGAAAAAATAGGCGGCTTTCTACCTGTCGCAAAAACTATTTCTGGAGATGATATGTATTTGGTGCAATCTATATCTAGACACTATGATCTAAATTTTAATACAGATCCAAACAGCTTTATTTACACACAGCCCGCACCATCTATTAAAGCATTTATTAATCAACGCATACGATGGGCTTCTAACTCGCGATATTTATGGGAAACAAATATTCTATTTCTATTTTTTTTGATTATAGCCTTTATATCTAATTCTGTATTAATTATTGCATTATGGAATAAGANGGTGCTTTCCATATTTTTGTTTTTATTTATTATAAAAATAATTAGTGATGGCTTAGTNCTCTATACTGGTTCNGTAAAATTAAATGTTNCATTTAAGAAAATTCATTTTATTGCTTGGAGTATTTTTCAACCTATATANATACCATTAACTGGTGTATTAGGGTTGCTTGGTTGGTTCACATGGAAAGAATAAATATATAAATGCATTTGTATATGAAATTTCTATCTATTTTAGTCTGCTGCACATTTTTATTTGCTGAGAAATATAACATATATCTATGGTCTATTCCGGTAGCTCAAGTTGAAATGATTAATAATCCAGGAGAGGTTCATTTTAAGACTAAATCTATCGGATTAGTAAATTATATCTGGCCATATAAAAATAGTTATTCAACAGTTTATAATACAGATAACTTTGGATTAAGAAAATATTCAAAAAACATTAAGCAGGGCGATTTTACGCAAGAGCTTACTTGGGAGTATAATATAGGTGATAGTACATTAACTCTTGATGATACAAAAACCACTATCACGGATTCAACACAAACCATATTCACATTGTTAGCAAGAGTTTCATTAGAATCATATGGGTATTTCGATACAAAATGGTTTCCAGTTGATCATGAATCATGTGCATATAAGGGCAGGTTTCTTTGGTCAGATACAGTAAGTGTTTCTGCATTAAATAAAAAAATTCTGTGTGATCATTTTCGGTTGGATCTAATAAAGGTTGAGCAAGAAAAATGTGGTATTGAAGAATCGGATTATTTTATGGAAAATATTATTGATCATAATAGTATTAGACAAATTTGGGTGGAAAAGAATAATAATAAACGTATTATCAAAGCATCAGCAAAGGTATACGGTTTTCCTCTAGAGGCAATTATAATCAATGAATGAAAAGAAAAGATTTTTTAAACAGTACAGGTTTCACCTAATTCTTTGGTTGTTTATTGCAGTAGGAATTATTCTTTCTTTACAATATGGAATAGATCAAAAAATAGTGGTCCTATCAACGTTAATACTNGGTGTTTTCACACAGGTATTTGCCGGGTTAGGCGCATTAATTGCAATGGTTCCAATCATTGGGCCGTTTTTAGTAAAAATAGTTACAATACCGTTCTTTTGGTTAATCAATGCACTTGGTCATGGAGTAAGTGTTGTAGCAATTAAAAAAGGTTATTCAAAAGAATTGGTGAAGTCTAGNGTTCTAACGGTTGCAATACTAGTTGGANTAATAATTGGATATATTATGGGAAATCTAATTCCATTGAATTAATTATTATGAATATCTTAATTATTCAAGGACCAAATCTTAATCTCATAGGATTAAGTTCAGCAAAAATTGGTGAGCAAGTAACCTTAGATAAGGTTAATCAAGGGNTGCGGAAACAAGCCCATAAAAGACCAGAAGAAATCAAATTAAAAATTCTGCAATCTCACAAAATTGAAAAAGCAATGACATCAATTCATCGTAATAAAAATTGGGCAAATGGAATTATTATTGCGCCAATGGCATGGGCTAGATATGAGTATTCATTAAAAGAATGTCTTAATACAGTATCTTTACCAATTTATGAAGTATTCTTAACTCCTGAATACGAGTTTGAAGGAAACAAAGACTCATCGATTCTTAGTTCGATATGCATTCAATCTTTATGCGGTCACCCTCTATCTATATTTATTGATGCATTAGACTTGCTTGTTAATCACTTATCTGAATGACGCCCTTTAACAAATTATTATATCTATTAATTCTAACATTCTTTATTGGGTGTTCAACCTCTCCAACTGTTTCAACACAATCAACAACGAATAAAATATCAATTTTAACATTTTCAGAAGATAAGTTGTCTGCTACTATAACTATTCCAAACGGGCCTAATGCTTTTGAACAAGCGTTACATCAGTTAATGGAGCACGATAATACGATAGTATTAGATCAATACTTATATGGTGTAGTTGAAAATAGTATTGTTTCAGAAATAAAGGATGTTATTATCAATTCATTACCGGAGGATGCCTTAGACTTTCGCATAAAGAGTTTTTCATCTATAAATAATTCTAGTATTATAAATCTTGAGCTTAATCGGAATCAAATAGAATCCACAGTATATAGAATACTAAAAAAATACAATTCTTTGGAAAAGATCCCGATTTTACCATTATTTTCTATTTCCAAAACACCCCCTACACTACAAGATTTGAATAACATAAAATTGCTTATTCCTTGTATTGATACTAAGGTCCCGGATCAGCAGCTGCTTCTACCTAATGCACCTAGAGCATATAGGAATGGCACACACCGTGGTATTGATTTTTATGTGAACTGGGGATCCTCTGTAAGATCGGTTGCTGATGGTGTAGTTGTCCGTGCAGAACATGGATATCAAGAAATGGAAGCTGATTTTAGACTTGATGTGTTAAATGATACAAAAATTCTCGGCAGAACTCCATCGGATATTTTTGAACATTTATTACTTGGACAAGCAGTTTATATTGATCATGGTTTTGATCTTATTTCTGGATTTCGCGCTGTTAGCATATATGCACATTTATCTCATATAAACTCAAACATAAAAATTGGGTCCAAAATTAACCGGGGTCAAGAAATAGGTAAGTCGGGAAATTCAGGAACAGAAGATAGCACTCTAAAGAAAAAGACTGGAGCCCATTTACACTGGGAAATGATTTTACAAAACAAGGAGGGAGAATATTACTTAGGGCAAGGTGAAAAATATGATGTGCTTTATCCTTTTATAAAAAATTTATTTTTAGATATTTAATACTAGTTTTGATTTAAGAAATCTTCACTTATCAGAACTTCATGATCTAATAGTAAGCGATTGAATACATTCGATTCAATTAATTCGGTCGACTTTTCTAATTCAGATTTTATATATGCTTCTTTCAACATCTCTGATTCAATAAAAGCAACTTTTTGATAAATGTGGAGTTTATTTATATTATTATTTTCCNTCACCCATTGTACAGATAAATGACGGTTTAATATATCNCNNAGATTNTTTAATAGGGCAANNGGNGCATGAATNCTNGCNGNATTNATTTGTCCNTGNTGGTNNNCTTTTTNAATAAACCAAGCCAATGANANATCTTCATTGTCACATGATCCTATTGGTTGATTATAGANAACTTTGGATAAATCACTAAATATCATTTTCTTATGCGTGCTTATCAATTCTAGTTTATTATACAAATCTATAACCGCTATTGTATCAATATTGCAGTTTTGCTTATTTCGTAACTCATTTGCAAAATTTTCCATCTTTTCACCAAACACACCATATTTACCATTAATAATGGATTGATTTACTTCATCCATTGTAAATGAATTTTTTGACTCTTTAATCTCGCCCAATTGTACTATATGATATCCGTAATCTGTTTTTATTGGACCAATAATTGTATCTTTTGGGGCATTCCATATAACATCACAATAATTTTTTGGATATGACCCATATGGTAAAAACCCAACTACTCCATTTTTTATTTTTAATGAAGGCAATGACGTATAGATTGAAACTGCCTCATTAAACGTGATATTATTTGATTGCAATCGGTTCATAATAATTTGAGATAGCTTCCTTGCTTCTAAGGGCGATCTTTCTTCTACATGCCCAAATGAAAATTTGTGAAAAACGACTATCTCACTTACAAATCGTTCTGTTTTTAATGACTCCATAATTTTATTTGTTATTTCGTCATCTAATAATTTTGGCAGAATAGCCTGCCTAGCTAATAAGTCTATATATATTTGATTCTTTTTGGTCTCTAGTAAGTTTATTTCTTCAATTGGCAAAATAATTTTATTTTTTCTAGCTTCTTTCTCCGCAAGATAAATATATACAAAATCCATAATCTTTTCCCTGCGAATCGAATATTTAAGCTTAAAATATTCGTTTCTATTTATAGTAGAAAAAAATTCATTGGAACGTAATGGGCTGCCGTCAACGGTAACTACAACTGGAGGTACGTTCTTATCCAGACACGATAGAAATAATAAGAATAAAAGTGGTGTTGCTATTCTGTAAATATGATTCATTATTCTGATTGACAATTTTAAATAGGGAAAATTATAAACAAATTATATATAAATAAAAAGGGCAGCAATAATAGCTGCCCTTTTTATATACTCCATTATAAAATGGATGTTATTTCAATAGCATCATCTTTCCTGTTAACGCTTGATTATT
>NZXC01000005.1 GCA_002701785.1 Fidelibacterota bacterium | reverse complement strand
GTAAAGTAAATAATGAAAATACAGAAGATATTGATAAAGATAAAAACACAGAAAATGTTGTTGATGAATCTTTGAACAATGTTCATCATCAACAACTGGAATCAGAATTAAGTAAGGCAGTAGATGATGAAGTAGAGGGCCAGGTGCCCTCAGATGAAAATATTGAAGTTGGAGAGGTTGTTAAAGAAGAAGAAGTAAATATTGATGAGTTACAAGAAAGAAAAGCGCCGAAAAGAAAATACCAGCTTCCTGGCAGTGATTTATTAGAAATGCCAATCAAAATACAAGAAGGAATGTCAAAAGATGAATTAGTTGATCGTGCAAATTTTTTAACACAAAGCTTAGAAACTTTCGGTGTCGTTGGTAAGGTAGTCAATGTAAGTCCTGGACCAGTGATAACTTTATTCGAAGTAGAACCTGCAGAAGGAGTTAGGGTAAATAAATTTGTCCAACTATCAGATGATTTAGCTAGAGTTATGGAGGCAAGCCGTGTTAGAGTCATCGCTCCAATACCCGGTAAATCTTCTGTCGGTATAGAAATACCAAATATGGATCCTGATACTGTATTCTTTCGGTCAATAATAAATTCAGAAAAATTTGCTGAATCAGATGGAGAGCTTACTTTGGCTATTGGGAAAACCACTTCTGGTGAAATTTCAACATTAAATTTAGCTAAGATGCCCCATCTATTAATTGCTGGTACTACCGGTTCTGGTAAATCTGTATGTTTAAATACTATAATATGTAGTTTACTTTATAATTCAACTCCAGAAGAGTTGAAGCTTGTTATTATTGATCCAAAAAAAGTTGAAATGACTCTTTATAAGTCTCTAAAAAGTTATCATTTATTAGGTATGGAAGATTTTGATGAATCTATTGTAACAAAGCCAGATAATGCTACTTTGGCTCTACGTGCTGTTGAAAAAGAAATGAGTAAAAGGTATGATATTCTTGCTGATGCTGTTGTAAGAAATATTCAAGAATATAATGCAAAGAAAGTCGCTTCAAATGAAGAGATAATGCCATATATTGTTGTGGTTATAGATGAATTAGCAGATTTAATGATGTTGAATGCAAAAGAAGTTGAGCAGCCTATTGCTCGTCTTGCACAATTAGCAAGAGCGGTGGGAATTCATTTAGTTATTGCTACTCAACGACCATCTGTAGATGTAATTACTGGACTTATAAAAGCAAATTTTCCGTCAAGGATTGCATTTCAAGTTGCTAGCAAGATTGATTCAAGAACTATTATTGATATGTCAGGTGCAGAGAAGTTAATTGGCAGAGGAGATATGTTATATTTGGGCTCAGGTTCTTCTGAACCTGTTAGGCTGCACAATGCGTTTCTTTCAATTAATGAAGTAGAAGCAATTATGGATCATATACAATCACAGCCTAAATCTGAAGAATTAGTGTTAGAATCAGTAAGAGAGAAAACAATACTGGATGCTGATTCGGGAGATGGTGCAGATGGTGATGATGAATTATTAAATGAAGCAATAAAACTAGTAGTTATTCATCAACAAGGATCTATTTCATTAATTCAGCGTCGAATGAAAGTTGGTTACTCTAGAGCTGCAAGATTAATTGATCGGATGGAGCAATTGGGTGTTGTGGGACCATTTACTGGAAGTAAAGCACGAGAAGTCATGGTTGATGAAGCTTATTTAGAGATGATTGATGATGATTAGTTAAGTATGATTTCTGTTTTACTGGCAATTCTATTGTTGGTTTCTCTGAGGCAAACAGACCCAAACCAAAAATACCTAGATTATCTATCAACTTCTCTGGTAGATCATAATGGAGTGCAGATGGAAATCAAATGGTCACAAATTGATGGAGATAGATCTTGGAATCAAGTCGGGATTATTGAACTCCTTGGTAATAAGCGATTTTTCTTAGATACAGATCAGCAGGCTATTAAAATAGATAGTAATCTAATTATAACTTATTACAAGACTGATGATGGCAAAATCATTTATGATACGTTGATCGAAGGTAGTTATGATATTTTTGATTTTTTATCAGGTGATTTTTCAGGTTTTACTATTACTAATTCAACAGCTAATAGAGAATCAATTCAATTAGATTATCATATGGATGCCTTTAATATCAGTGGAAAAATTTGGATTAAGCAAAAATTATTTGAACCTGTTAAATTTACTTTTGGCAATAACCCAGAAAGACCACAGCAATATATTGAAGTAGAGATAACAAGTTTTGGTCCAATTTCTGAAGGATCTCTATTCAATTCATTTAACCCTAATGCTGGGGAGATTATTGATCTTCGTGAATAGGTATATAAAATTAATATTTGGAATATGTATTAGTATTGCTGGGCTATATTACGCTTTTAGTGGTATTGATTTTGTTAAATTATGGAAAATTATAAAGCAAATAGATTTATTTTATGGTTTTCTTTCATTATCCATACTCCTTTCTAGTAGTTTAGTAAGAGCTTTAAGATGGCAGATACTAGCTTGCCCTATAGATAGAATTTCTTTCGAGCCAGCGTTTTCGTCAATAATGATTGGTTATTTTGGCAATTCAGTTCTACCATTTAGGATGGGTGAGTTCTTACGTGCATACGTTTTAGCAGAAAAAACATCATTAAATTTTCCTACTGCCTTTGGAACAATCGTTACTGAAAGAATCCTCGATTTTGTCGGTTTATCATTGTTAATACTATTAACCATTTTAGTATATCCAGCAGATTGGATAAGTCAAAAAATTATTATTGGTGTTGTGGTATTATCATTAACTGCGTTTGTGTTTGTTTTTTGTTTCAAAGAAATCAAAGAATTTTTCTTATTTGACTTAAAAAAAATAAAATTCTTCCAAAAATCAATGGTATCCAAAATAATTGAAATTCTTGAAAGGTTAATTAATGGTGCGGTAGCGATTAGATCAACAAATAAAGTAATGTTGATTTTTCTTTATACTGTACTAATCTGGATAATGTACTGTTTTTCGACTTATTTTGCTCTTATGTCAACCGGAATATCAATCAAATGGTATGAAGTTTGTGTATTAATGATATCTACTACGTTTGCTATTTCTGTACCAGCTGCTCCTGCATATGTTGGCACTTACCACGCAACAGTAATTTATGTTCTAACAACTTTTTTCTTGATTAATCAATTAGATGCTCAGGCATCTGCAATAATAATTCATGGTGTTGGCACAATTCCTTTNATNATAATTGGTGCATGGTATTTTATTAATAGNTCTGTTNGNATTANAGAGATNAATANNAAGGAAATAANTAANAATTGAAAAAATATAATACAATTTTTCTTGATAGAGATGGAACTATCAATCCTGATCCTGGTTATATTTCTTCATTAGATCAATTTNAATTTTATGANTTTACTTTTNCTNCATTANAACGTTTANCTANCGNNGGTCATCGTTTTTGTATNGTNACNAATCANTCNGGAGTTTCTAGAGGATTNATTAAACNAAAAGAACTTGATAGAATNCATGANTATGTTAAAAATCAATTTATGGATAATTNNATNCCTTTACTTGGANTATACNTAGCGANNGATCATCCNNATAGNGCNACAANNAGNAGNAAGCCTGGNGNTGGAATGTTNNTTGANGCATCNAATGANCATNTTATNGATTTAAANAANTCNCTTATAATTGGNGATTCAATAAATGATATNCAGGCAGGTNAAGANCTTGGAATGGATANTATATTNGTTCTTACTGGTCGCGGAAGTCAANCAGTTATAGATTATCCAGATTTAAAACCAAATGCAGTAGTAAATGATCTGANAGAGGCAGCTGATTGGATCTTAAAATGAAAAGACCAAATAAAATTGCAGTATTAATGGGTGGCCCAGGTGANGAAAGAGAAGTATCTCTTAAATCTGGGGAAGCAATTAAAAAAGCATTAAANGATAATGGTTATGATGNTTCAAGTATAGTAATGGATACTGAATTGGNAGGTTTAATTGATAAGNTNTTAAGTGTTGATTTGGTTTTTTTGGGGTTGCATGGGAGTATTGGCGAAAATGGAACTATACANGGTTTTCTTGATGCATTAGGGATAATTTANACNGGATCTGGCCCATTGTCATCTGCAATATGTATGGATAAAAATATTAGCAAAGTTATTGCTGTAAAAAATAATATTTTAACACCAAAATGGAAGCTTTATAATAATAAGAGTATTGATCATGANGAATTTAATTNTCCTGTAGTTGTGAAGCCAAACGGGCAAGGAAGTACTGTAGGNTTGCGGATCGTTCATAATAAGGAAGAATNAAAGCCTGCGTTAGATTATGCTTTTAAATATGATTCTAGCGTNTTGGTNGAGGAATATATTNAAGGTAGAGAGTTAACTGTAATGGTGTTAGCTGGTACAGCGTATCCTGTATGTGAAATTATCCCTTCACACGAACTTTATGATTTTGAATGTAAGTATACTGCTGGAATGAGTAAATATATTTGTCCNTCTANGTTAAGCTCTGACCAAACACAGGATATTCAGAAAGTATCAAAAGATTTATTTGATTTATTAAAATGTGAAAATTATTCAAGAGCAGATTTTCGTATGGATAATCAAAATAGATTCTGGTTTTTAGAAATGAATACACTNCCTGGNATGACAGATACTAGCTTAGCACCTATGTCAGCTTTGGCTGNAGGAATTANCTTTAACGAATTAATTGATAAAATAGTTATGCAGGCTTGGAAGAAATAATGAAAAACTGGATAGCCGTTTATACAAANTCAAGACATGAGCAAATTGTTGTTAATGAGTTGANCAAAAAAAACATTGAATCTTATTGTCCAATGTTCAAAGAAAGAAGACAATGGAGCGATAGGAAAAAGTGGGTTCATTTTCCTCTATTTCGTAGTTATGTATTTGCCAATATTGAAATAAATGAAAATATTTATGTATTACAAACAATAGGCGTAAATAAAATTGTGAAATTTCAAGAAAAAATTTCAATTATNCCTGATCAAGTTATTGATAATATAAAAAACATCATTGAAGGTGGATATAATGTCGAACAAACAGATTATTTTATTAAAGGGGATGAAGTACGTGTAGTTAGTGGACCATTGAAAGGTTTAGATGGNGTAGTCTTAGATTTGAGAGGGGCTAATAAAATAATTATAAAAATTGAANCTATACAACAGGCGTTCTCTGTAGAAATCAGTTCTGGTCTAATTAAATCAAAAAAGAAAAATGCCTCTTCAATTTTATAATACGATTACTCATAGGAAAGAGAAGTTTAATCCTATTTCTGATGAAATAGTAAAGATTTATACTTGTGGGCCNACTGTNTATAACTCAGCACATATTGGNAATTTTAGAACTTTTCTNTTTGAAGATTTGTTAAAAAGATATCTGATTTATAAAGGTTATAATGTNTATCATGTAATGAATATTACAGATGTTGATGACAAAACTATAAAACGTGCAAAAAAAGATAAAAAACNATTTGAAAAATTAACATCNAAATACTCAGCTCTNTTTATGAAAGATATTGAGTTTCTTAAAATTATCCCAGCAGATATTTACCCTANAGCTACAGATCATATAGAAGAAATGATTCAAATGATTGTTAATCTTGAAAAAGATGGAATTGCATATTTATCTAAAGATAATTCCGTCTATTTCCAGCTATCTAAAGATAAAGATTANGGTAGATTNATAAATCTAAATCTTTCTGAATTAAAAAGTACNGATAGGGTGATTNATGATGAATACTCTAAGGATAACCCTCAAGATTTTTCTTTGTGGAAATCTTGGGATAGTGAAGATGGTGATATATTTTGGGATTCGCCATGGGGGCGAGGGCGTCCCGGATGGCATATTGAATGCTCAGCAATGTCAATTAAATATTTAGGAGAGCATTTTGATATTCATTGTGGTGGGGTCGATAATATTTTCCCTCATCATGAGAATGAATTAGCTCAATCTATATCAGTTACAAATAAACCATTTGTTAATTACTGGATGCACTCTGAACATTTGCAATTAAAAGGCGATAAAATGAGCAAGACACAGGGAAATTTCTACACGATATCCGATTTAATATCTAAGGGGTATTTAGCGGAAGAAATTCGTTTTGTTATGCTAAGTGCTCATTATAGAACAAAATTGACTTTTTCAATAGAACAATGTTCAGATGCCAGATCTGCTATTCAACGTATTAAGAGTCTCTACAATCGATTAATAAATATTGCTAATCGCAATTTATCTAAATTCAAGCTTCCATCGGAATATCAAGATTTTATAGCATCCTTAGATAATGATTTAGATACGCCCAAAGCATTAGCTGTTTTTTTTAAATGGATAAGATCTATAAATACAAAGCTTGATAATGATCAAGATATGAATAATGGAGAAATTAATGGCGGAATTGAATTTTTAAACATAGTGGATAATATTTTCGGATTTTTAATTAAAGAAAATTTTGCACCTCAAGAAGTTCATAGTTTAGCTGGAGAGAGGGAAAAATATCGCGGAATGGGAGATTGGGAGACAGCTGACCAGATAAGGCATAAAATATATGAACTTGGATGGATAGTTGAAGATGGATCTGATGGTCCTAATATAAAACCGAAGAAATAACATTTTTTCAACTTCCTATTTTTAAATTATATATATTCTTAAAAAAATAGTTTTTAACTTGATAATCCTTTGCACTTAAATTTTCTTATTTCTATATTTCGCGGCTGTTCTCGTATCGTTATTAATGACGATGCGATTATAACTTAATGCGGGTGAAAGATTTTATAATATAAAAAANCTTTTTTGCCTTTTGCCGGTGTAGCTCAGCTGGTAGAGCTTCTGATTTGTAATCAGATGGTCGGGGGTTCGAGTCCCTTCGCCGGCTCTGAATGAGTGTTCTTTAACAATTTGAAACAAGTCTGCTGGGGAGATGGCCGAGTGGTTAAAGGCAGCAGACTGTAAATCTGCCGGCGTATGCCTACGGAGGTTCGAATCCTTCTCTCCCCACTGTTACGCGGGTGTAGTTCAATGGTAGAACACCAGCCTTCCAAGCTGGTTACGTGAGTTCGATTCTCATCACCCGCTCAAGTGATCGCCTGCGTAGCTCAGTCGGTAGAGCGCTTCCTTGGTAAGGAAGAGGTCACCGGTTCAAATCCGGTCGTAGGCTCTATAATATGAATATTTAAAGAATTAATTTAAATAAGGAGAATAAATAATATGTCTAAAGCAAAATTTGAACGTACAAAGCCACATGTAAACATTGGCACGATAGGCCATGTTGATCATGGTAAGACAACTTTGACAGCAGCAATTACTCAAACACAAAGCGCTCGCGGTTTAAGCGAAGTGCGATCATTTGATAGTATTGATAATGCTCCTGAAGAGCGTGAGCGTGGTATCACAATTCAAACAGCTCATGTAGAATATGAGACTGAGAACCGCCATTATGCCCACGTAGATTGCCCTGGGCACGCAGATTATATTAAAAATATGATAACTGGTGCAGCTCAAATGGATGGTGGGGTATTAGTGGTAAGTGCAGCGGATGGTCCTATGCCGCAGACAAGAGAGCACGTTTTATTAGCGCGTCAGGTTAATGTTCCAAGCATTGTTGTTTTTATGAATAAGACAGATCAAGTAGATGATCCAGAGTTAGTTGAATTGGTAGAAATGGAGTTGCGTGATTTGCTTAATGAATATGATTTTCCTGGTGATGATACTCCTATTATTAAAGGAAGTGCATTGGAAGCATTAAATAGTCCTAGCGATGAAAATGCAACAAAATGTATCACAGAATTAATGGCGGCTTGTGATTCATTCATTCCAGAGCCAAAACGTGATGTAGATCGTCCTTTCCTAATGCCTGTAGAGGATGTTTTTAGTATTACGGGTCGTGGAACAGTTGGAACAGGTCGTATTGAAAGAGGGATTATAAATGTTGGTGATGAAGTTGCTATCATTGGTATGGATGCTGACACCAAATCAGTAGTAACTGGAGTGGAAATGTTCCGTAAGATTCTTGATCAAGGGCAGGCAGGAGACAATGCAGGATTGCTTCTCCGAGGTATTGATAAAGAAGATCTCAAGCGCGGGCAGGTTGTAGTAAAACCAGGTAGCATTACGCCTCATACAAAATTTAAAGCAAACGTGTACGTATTAAAGAAAGATGAAGGTGGTCGTCATACTCCATTTTTTAATGGATATCGTCCACAGTTTTATTTTCGTACAACGGATGTTACAGGTGTAGTGACATTGCCGGAGGGGACAGAAATGGTAATGCCGGGTGACAATGTAGAGATGGATGTGGAATTGATAACAAGTATAGCAATGGATAAGGAATTACGNTTTGCAATTCGTGAAGGTGGNCGAACAGTTGGCGCCGGCGTGGTTACAGAAATAACGGAATAAAATGGCTCATCAGATAATCAGAATAAGTTTAAAAGCTTACGATCATTCTCTGTTAGATAAATCAACAGAGAAGATCGTTAAGACAGCAAAATCTACTGGAGCAGTTATATCTGGACCTATACCTTTGCCTACTCACCGAACAATTTATACGGTATTACGTTCTCCTTTCGTAAACAAAAAATCCAGAGAGCAGTTTCAAACAAATATTCATAAACGTATTGTGGATATTATTAATTCTACTCCTAAAACTGTAGAATCGCTAATGAAGCTAGATTTGCCTGCTGGTGTAGATATAGAAATTAAGGTTTAATTTTATAATGAGAGGTTTAATTGCAAAGAAGTTGGGTATGTCCCAAATATTTGATGAAAATGGATCTGTTATTCCTGTAACTATTCTTCAGGCTGGGCCCTGTTGTATTACTCAGATAAAAACTTTAGATAATGATGGNTACGATGCAGTGCAAATTGCTTATGGAGATAAAAAAGAGAAGAATACTAATAAGCCTTTGGAAGGTCACTTTAAGAAAGCTGGTGTGACTCCAAAAAAATTTTTAGTTGAGTTTGATATCGTTCCTGGGTTCGATTATGAAATGGGTCAGGTGTTTAATGCTTCAATATTTAAACAAGGTGATTCAGTTAAAGTAACTGGAACATCCAAGGGCCGTGGTTTTTCGGGGGTTATGAAAAGACACGGATTTGGTGGAGGTCCTAAAACGCACGGTCAAAGAGAGCATCCGCGATCTGCGGGATCTATTGGTCAGGCCTCTGACCCTTCAAGGGTCTTTAAAGGCGTGAAAATGCCAGGACAATATGGAAATAAAAAGATGACAGTTGAGAATTTAAAGGTGGTAAAAATAGATACTAAGAATAATCATATATTTGTAAAAGGGGCTGTGCCTGGATCAAATAATGGTATGGTAATTGTAAATAAGTAAAATGGAAATACAAGTTTTAGATACAAAAGGTAAAAAATCTTCAATAATTGAGGTTGATGATTCTGTTTTTGGTGTGAAACCAAATAAAGATGCGGTATATAGAGCGGTGTTATCTGAAATGGCAAATAGTCGTCAAGGTACACATTCATCAAAATCTAGGGGTATGGTTCGCGGTGGTGGAAGGAAGCCTTGGAAGCAGAAAGGGCGAGGTGTTGCTCGAGCAGGTACCAATCGATCTCCTATATGGCGTGGTGGAGGAACTATCTTTGGTCCAGAACCGCATAAATATGAATATAATTTACCAAAAAAGATTAAGAGGTTAGCTCGCAGATCAGTTTTATCGCAAAAACTTAATGATGAGAAGTTAATTATATTGGATGATTTTGATATAAATGAAGTTAAAACAAAAAAGATCTGTCAATTATTGCAAAAATTAAATATTGATGGAAAAATACTGTTTTTAACATCTGAGATAAATGAAAACCTATTTTTATCATTAAGGAATATTCCAAATATAGCTTTATTGAAAGCAATCAGCGCTAGCACTTATGACCTTATTGATTCTGATTTTATATTAATAGATAAGAAAGGTCTTGAATTATTAAATGAGGGTTTGGCGATTAAATAATGAAACATAATGATACTATAATAAGACCTTTGTTCACTGAAAAAATGACTCAATTAGAAGATATTGAAAGAAAGTATGCATTTCATGTTAGTGCAAAGTCAAATAAAATTGATATTAAAAATGCGGTTGAAAAACAGTTTGATGTCGAAGTTCAAAAGGTTGCAACGATGAATCGATTGGGTAAAACTAAAGATATGACAATGAAAAGCGGTGGGCGAACAATTAGGACCACCGGTAAAAGGTCTGATTGGAAGAAAGCAATAGTTACTCTTAAAGAAGGATTTAGCATAGATTTAATGAGAGGCGAAGTAGATTAGTTTTATATGGGTATTCGATTAATAAAGCCTACAAGTCCTGGAAATCGATTTTCTACTCGATCTGATTTTGAACATATAACGACAAATCAGCCTGAAAAGAAACTTACTACTGCATTAAGAAAGTCCGGCGGAAGAAATAATAATGGAAGGATTACTGTACGCCATAGAGGAGGTGGCCATAAAAGAAGATATAGAATTATTGATTTTAAACGTGATAAAATGGATATTTTAGCTAGAGTTGCTACAATTGAATATGATCCAAATAGGTCGGCTAATATTGCGTTACTTCATTATACTGATGGTGAAAAAAGATATATCTTAGCCCCTTTTGGCCTAAAAGTTGGTGATCAATTAGTTTCGTCTTCTTCTGCAGAATTAAAAATTGGTAATGCATTATGTTTAAAAAACATTCCTACTGGATTAATTGTTCATAATGTTGAAATGTATCCTGGCAAAGGGGCTCAGCTGGTTAGGTCTGCTGGTACTGGTGCACAAATTATGGCGCATGATGATGGATTTACTTCTATTAAGCTTCCATCGGGTGAGGTTCGATTAATTAATTCAAACTGCTATGCTGTTGTAGGGGAAGTTGGAAATAAATCCCATGAACAAATTGTCAGTGGAAAAGCTGGTCGATCCAGATGGCTGGGTCGTAGACCAAAGGTTCGTGGTGTTGCTATGAATCCTGTTGATCACCCTATGGGTGGAGGTGAAGGTAAATCCTCAGGTGGCAGGCATCCTTGTACTCCCTGGGGAAAGCCTACTAAAGGCTATAAGACGCGAAAGAAAAATAAAAAGTCTAATGCTCTTATTATTAAGAGGAGAAAATAATGTCCCGATCACTAAAAAAAGGTCCCTATGTTGATGAAAAACTTGAGAATAAACTCGTGAGTATGAGTGGATCTAAAAAAAAGAAAGTTCTAAAGACATGGTCTCGACGATCAATAATAACTCCAAATTTTGTTGGACATACTATAGCCGTACATAATGGAAATAAATTTATACCAGTATTTGTTTCAGAAAATATGGTTGGTCATAAGTTAGGAGAGTTTGCGCCAACTCGTACTTTTAGAATGCATTCAGGTGATAGAAAGAACTAATTATGGAAGCGAGATCAATTAGTAGATACATAAGTCAGTCACCTAAAAAAGTTAGGATTGTACTTGATAAAGTAAGAGGTAAAAGAGTGGGGTATGCTTTAGACTATCTTCATTTTTCTCCACTTAAAGCTTCTTATGTGGCAGAGAAAACTATTAGATCAGCTGTTGCAAATTTAATGCAGTTAAAGGAATCTGCTAACTTAGATCCTGATTCATTTATTATTAAGGAAGCTTTTGCAAACGGTGGGCCTCATTTAAAAAGATTTAGAGCAGCTTCTATGGGTAGGATATCAANNTTAAACAAGCCNACTAGTCATTTAACGATTGTAATNAGCGATGATTCGTAGGAGGTAAAATTTTGGGTCAAAAAACACATCCACTTGGCTTTAGACTTATAGTTAATAAGAATTGGCGCTCTAATTGGTTTGCGGAAGCAGACTTTCCTCAAGAACTTGAAGAGGACGTTAAAATAAGAAAATATTTGAAACACAGATTACCAAATGCAGGAGTATCTAGGGTAGAAATAAGTAGAACAACAAAAGTTGTAACTGTAACGATTTTTACTGCACGACCAGGTATAGTTATTGGAAAAGGTGGAGAGGAAGTAACTCGTTTAAAAGCTGAAATATCCCAGTTAACAAGCAAAGATGTTCAGGTGAATATATCTGAAATAAAAAGACCGGAGTTAGACGCTGCTTTAGTAGGTGCTAATATAGCACACCAATTAGTTAAGAAAATATCGTATAGNAGGGTTGTTAGTAAAGCAATTCAGGCTACTATGAGAATGGGNGCACAGGGAATAAGNGTGAATGTAGCTGGTAGATTGGGNGGNGTAGAAATTGCTAGAAGTGAGAAGTTNGCANAAGGAAGAATTCCATTGCATACACTAAGAGCAGATATAGATTATGCTTTAACAGAGGCTAAGACTTCATATGGNNTAATTGGTATAAAAGTTTGGATATGTNTNGGAGCAAACAAAAATGCTTGAGCCAAAAAAAGTAAAATATCGTCGTCACCATAGNGGTAATAGACGAGGAATGGCTAGTCGTGGAAGNCATGTTGCTTTTGGAAGTTTTGGATTGAAAGCNGTTACTCCTGGATGGATANCTTCTAGNCAGATTGAATCTGCNCGAATAACAATATCTAGAGTNGTNCGTAAAACTGGAAAGATGTGGATTAGAATATTCCCTGATAAACCAATTACAAAAAAACCTGCAGAAACTCGTATGGGTAAAGGAAAAGGATCGCCAGAATACTGGGTTGCTGTAGTTAAGCCAGGTAGAATATTGTTTGAAGTTGNAGGTNTAAGTAGAGAAGAGGCTGAAGAAGGATTNCGTAGAGCAGGTCATAAATTACCTATTAAAACAAAGTTTGCNGTTAGAAGAGAGAGNTAGATATNTATGAAAAGAAATGAATTGAATGATATGACTNTTTCAGAGTTGGAAGTTAAGTTAAAGGANAATTTAGATTCATTCCAAAATTTCCGTTTTCAAAAAGCGCTTCAGCAGCTAGAAGATCCTTCGCAAATAAGAAATNTTAAAAAAGAAATAGCTCAGTTAAAGACAGTTCTTAGAGAGTATGATTTAGGTATACGTAANGANAAAGAGATGAAAGAATAAANATGGCTGAAATAAGAAAAAGACAAAAATTAGTTGGAGAAGTTATAAGTGAAAAAATGCAAAAAACAGTTGTCGTTAATGTTACAAAAAAGATCGCTCATCCTGTTTATGGAAAATATGTAAAACGCTCTAAAAAATATATGGCTCATGTAGGTGCGGTTGAAGCAAATATTGGCAATATAGTAGAAATCAGATTAATACCACCTATGAGTAAAAACAAAAGATGGTTAGTAAGTAAAGTAATAAGGTAAAAATTATTTATATATCACTATGATTCAACAAGANACAAGATTAAAAGTAGCAGATAATTCAGGAGCAAAAGAGATATTGTGCTTCAAAATATTAGGTGGATCTAAACGAAGGTATGCATCTTTAGGTGATCTAATAGTGGTCAGTGTTAAAAATGCAATTCCTGGTGGTGCAGTTAAAAAAGGTGATGTTACGCGAGCAGTTGTAGTTAGAACGAGAAAAGAAGTGAGAAGAGATGATGGATCATATATTCGATTTGACGATAATGCAGCTGTACTTCTTACAGAANCTGGNGAGCCAAGGGGAACGCGTATATTTGGACCTGTTGCTAGAGAATTACGTGATAGCGGTTATATGAAAATTGTATCTATGGCTCCTGAGGTAATGTGATGCANTTACGTAAAGGAATGTTAGTAAGGGTNATTAANGGTAATCACAAAGGATCTGAAGGAAAGTTGTTATATGTTTTTCCAAAGGAAAACAGAGCAATAGTTGAAGGNGTGAATATGGTTAAGCGTTCAGTTCGCCCTACTCAAGAAAACCCTAGTGGTGGTTTTTCTGAAAAAGAAGCACCGATAAACTTATCGAATCTGATGGTTGTTCAAAAAGGTCAGATTACTCGCATAGGATATAAAATTCTAGATGATGGATCAAAGGTTAGAGTTTCGTTGAGAACGGGTCAGGAAATTGAGGTATAATTATGGCGTCTGAAAAAAAATCAGTTTCTAAAAAGAATGCTAAGAGTAGTAAAAAGAAAGCAAAATCTAAAGTTGTTAATTACGTTCCAAAACTAAGGAAACNTTATTTAGAAAATGTTACATCTAAATTAATTGCAAGGTTTAATTATACAAACCCTATGGAAGTCCCTAAATTNTCAACAATTTCAATAAATATGGGTGTAGGTGATGCAAAAGTGAACCCAAAAGCTTTAGAAAGTGCTGTTGAAGAATTGTCTTTAATTTCTGGTCAGAAGCCTATTATAACTTTATCAAAGAAAGATATATCAAACTTTAAAATTAGGANAGGATTTCCTGTAGGGTGTAAAGTTACTATTAGAGGCCATAGGATGTATGAATTCCTTGAACGTCTAATTACTGTTGCATTACCTAGAACTAGAGATTTTAGAGGGCTTTCGTTCAAATCATTTGATAAAAGAGGAAATTATAACTTTGGAGTTACAGAGCAGATTATTTTTACAGAAATAAATTATGANAAAATAGATAGTGTAAGAGGTATGGATATAAATATTACTACTACTGCAAAATCNGATGATGAGGCTTATTGGTTGCTCAAAGAATTTGGATTTCCATTAAGGGAAAAACGAGTAAAGGAAGAAATGGTTGAGGTTGATTAATGGCAAAAAAATCATTAATACATAAAGCNAAACAAAAACCAAAATTTTCTTCAAGGAAATATAATCGGTGTTTTAATTGTGGTCGCCCAACAGCTTATATGAGAAAATTTGGATTATGTAGAATTTGTTTTAGGGAAATGGCTCTTAAAGGTGAAATACCAGGTGTTACTAAGGCTAGTTGGTAGAGGAGATATAATTTATGACAATGACAGATCCTACAGCTGATTTACTTACAAGAATTCGTAATGGATTAGCTGTAAAAAAACGTTGGGTAGATATACCATCATCAAANATGAAGAAGCGTATAGTCTTTATTCTTAAAGAAGAAAAATATATTGATGATTTTATTTATGTTAAAGATGATATGTATCAATTCATTAGAATATTTCTGAAATATGATTATAAGGGAAAGTCGGTTATTACTGAAATTAATAGAGTTAGTAAACCTGGATATAGAGTATATGTTGAGTGCTCAAAAATACCAAGAGTTCTNGATGGNCTTGGTGTTTCTATCTTNTCTACTTCAAAAGGNGTGATTTCTAATAAGGTAGCNAAAAAATTNGGNGTTGGNGGCGAAATTCTATGTAATGTTTGGTAANAGTTATGTCAAGAATAGGAAAACAGCCAATTTTNATACCTGAAGGAGTTGATGTTACTATCAATGATTTCTCTGTATTAGTAAAAGGTCCTAAAGGGTCTTTGGATATTAATGTTCATGAAGATATGAATTTAAACCTTAAAGATAATGTGTTAGTTGTATCTAGATCCTCTAATAATAGATTTCATAGATCTTTGCATGGAACAACAAGAATGATATTGATGAATTGTGTAACTGGTGTTTCAGATGGGTTCTATAAAGAATTAGAGATTCANGGTATTGGTTATCAGGCCAATATGCAAGGTAAAAGATTANTNCTTNTGTTAGGNTATTCNCATGAAATTCATTTTGATCCACCTGATGGTATTGTNATAGAAACAAATAATCGNACTGAAATAAAGGTTTCGGGAATAAATAAACAGTTGGTTGGAGAGGTNTCAGCTAAAATTCGATCATTNAAAAAACCTGAGCCATTTAAGGGAAAAGGGATACGTTATAAGGGTGAATATGTTNGATCTAAGCAAGGTAAAACTGTTGGNGGAGGTGAAGTTTGAGNAANTTAACGAAAGATAATGCAAGAAGCAANCGTAGGCGAAATCGTAGTAAACGTACGCAAAATAATCTTTCTAATCGTCCAAGGCTTGTTGTAAGTAGAAGTTTAAAAAATATTCAAGCNCAAATTGTTGATGATTTAAATGGTAAAACATTGATTTCAGTTTCTTCATTAGATAAAAGTTTAAAATCTGAGATCACCAAGGTTAATGGGAAGGTTGANCGAAGTAAAATTGTAGGAAAAAAGATTGGTGAGAAAGCAAAAAAAAATAAAATTAAAGAGGTATGGTTTGATCGTAATGGTTATCCATATACCGGTAGGGTAAAAGCAATGGCAGATGCTGCTCGAAAAACAGGTTTAAAATTTTAATTAAGGGGATAAAAATTGTCTATAATTAATCCAGCGGAATTAGATTTAAAAGAAGAATCAGTAGTAAGAATTAATCGTGTTGCTAAAGTAACATCNAGAGGAAAAAGGTTTAGTTTTTCAACTTTAGTTGTTATTGGTGATGGAAGCGGTCATATCGGCGTTGGTCTTGGAAAAGCTAATGAGGTTATATCAAGTATAGGTAAGGCTAAAGATAACGCAAAGCGCAATATATTTAAAGCCAAGATAATTAATGGTACCATTCCNCATAAAATAGTNGGNAAATTTGGTTCAAGCAGGGTTTTACTAAAGCCAGCATCTCAGGGTACAGGTATTATTGCAGGAGGACCAGTTAGAGCAGTTATGGAGCAAGTAGGAATAAATAATATATTATCAAAAAGATATGGATCAACTAACCCATTAAATATAGTACGTGCGACTATTAATGCTTTGGAGAATTTGCAGGATGCAGTTTTAGTCGCTAATAAACGTGGTATGACAATCAAGGAATTATTCGGTTAAGATGGTTAATTTAAAAAATAAAAACCTTAAGATTACTCAGATTAAAAGTGGAATTGGTTATAAAAAGAAAGCAAAAGCCACATTGGATGCTATGGGTTTGAGAAAACTAAATCAAACAGTTGTTATGCCTGATAATTCTGCTACAAGGGGCATGATTAAGAAAATAGAATTTTTAATTAATGTGGAAGAATTATAATGAATCTTAAGTCGTTAAAACCAATTAAAGGCGCTACATCTAATAGAAAGCGTGTTGGTAGAGGACATGGTTCTGGCCTTGGTCGTACCGCAGGAAGAGGAGAAAAAGGATATCATTCTAGAAGCGGTAGTAAAAACAGATCTTGGTTTGAGGGTGGTCAGATGCCAATACATAGGCGTCTTCCTAAAAGAGGTTTTTCCAATTATCTATTTAGGAAAAAATATCAAATTGTTAACCTTAGAGATATTGATGATTTAAATATGGATGAAATCGATTCAAAGAAATTATTTGATAATGGATTAATAAGTTCTTCTTTACAGCCTGTTAAAGTTTTAGGTGATGGTGAAATAAAGAAAGCAATAAAGATTAAAGCTACTAGTTTTAGTCAATCAGCTATTTTAAAGATTGAGAAAGCTGGGGGAAAAATCGAATTACAATGATTGAGAAAATTAGAAATATGTTTAATATACCCGAACTTCGAGGTAGAATATTATTTACTTTTGGTGTTCTAGTTGTGGTTCGAATGGGAGCACATATACCTATTCCTGGGATTAATAGTGAGGCTTTATTGGATGCATTTCGTGCTATGCAAAGTCAAAATACTCTTTTAGGTCTTTTTAATATGTTTGCTGGTGGTGCTTTTCAAAAAGCGACATTATTTGCACTTGGAATAATGCCATATATTACAACTTCAATTATTTTCCAATTAATGGGTAGTGTTGTCCCTTATTTCCAACGTTTACAGAAAGAGGGTGAAGAGGGACGAAGAAAATTAACTCAATTAACAAGATATGGTACAGTTGCTGTATCTATTCTTCAAGCTTATAGTATCACAATATTTTTAGAATCGATGACCTCAAGTAATGGTGTTGCAGTAGTTACTAATCCTGGGGTTGGATTTAAATTTGTTGCAATAGTAAGTATTGTAACAGGTACAATGTTTCTTATGTGGTTAGGTGAACGGATTACTGAACGCGGAATTGGTAATGGAATTTCTTTAATAATTATGGTTGGGATAGTTTCTGTCCTTCCATCTGTCATTTTAGGAGAGATTACTCAAGTGCAAGCAGGCCTTAGAGGAATTTTAACAGAAGTTATTTTGCTTGGAATAATGTTTATAATTATTGCATTTGTAGTAAGATTAACCCAGGGAACAAGAAAAATACCTGTACAATATGCAAAGAGAGTTGTGGGTCGTAAAATATACGGTGGTCAAGCTACGCATATTCCATTGCGGGTGAATACAGCCGGTGTGATGCCTATAATTTTTGCTCAATCTGTAATGTTTATACCAAGTACAGTGGCTATGTTTTTTCCTGACAGTGAATTCATGTTAGGTGTGACTAGATGGTTTTCATTCGACCATCCATTCTATTGGACTGTTTTTGGTTTTATGATAATATTTTTCACATATTTCTATACTGCTATAGCTTTTGATCCTGTCCAAGTTGCTTCTAATATGAAGCAGCATGGAGGATTTATACCAGGCGTAAGACCTGGAAAGAAAACTGCTGAATATATTGATAATATTTTAACTCGCGTTACTCTACCAGGGTCAATATTTCTTGCTGGAGTCGCTGTTTTCCCATTTGTTTTAATGAATGTTATGAATGTTGGTTATGATTTAGCCTCTTTTTTTGGAGGAACAAGTCTCTTGATAATTGTAGGGGTAGCTTTAGATACATTGCAACAAATAGAATCTCATCTGCTAATGCGTCACTATGATGGTTTTTTGTCAAAAGGTAAAATTAGAGGTAGGAGGCGAATTTAATGGTTAGAGTTAGAACAGAAAGAGAAATTGATCTTATAGCTGAAAGTGCCCAAATTGTTGCTGATACACTAGATATGATTTCAGAAAGAGTAAAATCTGGTGTTACATTATTGAAGTTAGATATGTTAGCAGAAAAATTTATTCGGTCTCAAGGAGCTATTCCAGCGTTTAAGGGATATATGGGATTTCCAGCTACTTTATGTATTTCAGTGAACGATGAAGTTGTGCATGGTATACCTTCAAATAATGTGCTTAACGATGGTCAGATTGTTGGAATAGACTGTGGAGCAGTTAAAAATGGTTATTATGGAGATTCAGCTAGGACGTTTGCTGTTGGGAATATAAGTAATAAAGATAAAGATTTGATAGAGACCACTCAAGAAGCTTTGTATCATGGTATTAATAAAGCGGTTCCTGGCAACTATGTATCAGATATTGGTCATGCAATTCAGACATTTGTAGAGCCTAAAGGTTATTCAATTGTAAGAGAGTTAGTTGGGCATGGAATCGGAACGAACCTTCATGAGGATCCTCAGGTTCCAAATTATGGAGATCCGGGTATGGGAATTGTATTGAAAGAAGGTATGTGCCTTGCGATAGAGCCGATGATAAATAGAGGTGGTAGAGAAGTGTATACTTTAGATGATGGTTGGACGGTGAAAACTAAAGATGGCTATAATTCTGCACATTTTGAACATACGATTGCAATTCGTAAGCATGGCCCTGTAGTGCTATCAGGAAGTAGGTTAAATGGCTAAAGAAAAACCTATAACAATTGATGGAGTTATTACTGAAACGCTTCCAAGTGCAATGTTTAGAGTTGAGGTTGAAATTGGAGGAGAGATGCATGAGGTTTTAGCTCATGTATCAGGAAAAATGAGAATGCATTATATTAAAATTTTACCTGGGGATATTGTAACGTTAGAGATATCACCTTATGATTTGAAACGTGGAAGAATTATTTATAGGCAAAAGTAATTATGAAAGTTAGACCTTCTGTAAAAAAAATGTGTCCTAAATGTAAGATTATTAAACGAAAGGGTGTTGTACAAGTAATTTGTGAGAACCCGAAGCATAAGCAAAGACAGGGATAGGGTTAAATATTATGGCAAGAATAGCAGGTATAGACATTCCACGAGATAAGAAAGTTCCTTATTCATTAAGATATATTTATGGGATTGGTCTTACTACGGCAAAAGAAATATGTGATAAAGCTAAGATTGGTCACGATAAAAGAGTTAAAGATTTAACTGAAAAGCAGGTAGTTGCTATTCGTGATGTTATTTCAAAAATGGAATTAGCAATTGAAGGTGAACATAGATCAGAAGTTGCTATGAATATTAAACGTTTGCGAGATATTGGTAGCTATAAAGGGATGCGTCATCGAAGGGGATTGCCTGTAAATGGCCAACGAACAAAAACGAACGCCAGAACAAGAAAAGGCCGCAAGAAGACTGTTGGAATGGGTAAGAAGGCTTTAGAAAAGAAATAGAAAGGTTGTATTAATTGACTAAACCAAAACAAAAGAAGAAATCAAAGAAAAAGAAAGTTGCCGATACTAGAGGGATTGCTAGTATAAAGGCTACTTTTAATAATACTCATATTTCAATTACAGATAAATTTGGCAATGTAATTGCTTGGTCTACAGCTGGAACATCAGGATTCAAAGGTTCCCGTAAAAATACTTCTTATGCAGCTACTGTGGCGGCTGAAAAAGTTGCCAAAGAAGTAATCTCTATGGGTCTCGTATCTATAGATGTGAGAGTTAAGGGACCAGGGTCCGGTAGAGAATCTGCGGTAAGATCATTGGCTTCGGCGGGATTAAATGTTATGTCAATAAAAGATGTTACACCATTACCACATAATGGTTGTAGACCGCCAAAAAGAAGAAGGGTCTAGTTAAGAGAGGAATTATGGCAAAGTTAAAAACACCCAGGGGAAAACTAGTTAGAAAATTTGGTGAAAATATTTTTGGAAATAATAAATATGATCGTTTGTTGAATCGTAAGCCGTATGCTGCTGGGCAGCATGGGCAGGCTCGTCGTAGGCGCTTATCGAATTATGGTGTGCAATTACATGAAAAACAGAAAATTAAGATCATGTATGGTCTGTTAGAAAAACAATTTAGATCATATTTTGCTAAAGCAGATCAAATGAAAGGTGAAACAGGAACAAATCTTATGAAGCTGCTTGAAAGAAGGCTAGACAATGTTGTTTATAGATTGAGTTTTGCCTCATCACGTCCTCAGGCTAGGCAGATGGTAAATCATGCACATTTTTTAGTTAATGATATTAAAGTAAATATTCCAAGCTATCTTGTTAATCCTGGTGATCAAATTAAAGTTCGTGAAAAAAGCAAAAAATTAGATGTAATATTGGATTCTGTACGATTAGTTAAAGGTGATTTAGATTTGCCTTGGTTAGAGCTTGATAAAGCTAAGTTAACTGGTACTTTTACTGATGTGCCAGATCGAGAAGACATGGGCGTAATCGTCAATGAGCAGTTAATTGTTGAATTATATTCAAAGTAATAAATAAAGGGTAATAGATAATGTCAAAAAAACTTGAAATTAAAATAAAAGCTGAAGAAAATAGTCTGAATGATACATTTGGTAAATTTATTGTAAAACCATTAGAAAGAGGATATGGTATTACTATTGGAAATGCATTGAGGCGTGTTCTTTTAACTTGCTTGCCAGGTGCTGCCATTTCAAATATTAAGATAGATGGGGTATTACATGAATTTTCTTCTATTGAAGGTGTTCATGAAGATGTTTCGGATATAATTCAGAATCTTAAAGGAGTTCGATTTAAATTAGACGATAATGATCCTGAAAAAATAAATATTAAATTAGAAGGTCCTTGCAAGTTTACTGCAGCTAATATTCAAAAGGCTACTTCAGAATTAAAGGTCTTAAATAAGAAACATTACATCACTGAATTGAATGAAGGTGTAAAGTTGGATATAGAATTAAAAATTGGTGTTGGTAAAGGTTATACACCTTCGGAAGAAAATGAGCTTCCAAATGCTCCTTTAGGTACAATTGCAATTGATAGTATCTATAATCCTGTTAGTAAAGTGATGTTTAATGTTACTCCCGTTCCTGGTGCTAAAGAACCAATCGAGTTACTATCATTAGAAGTTACAACTGATGGATCAATTGCTCCTCAAGATGCTGTGAGTTACTCGGCTACTGTATTAATGGACCAATTGCGTATAGTTGAATCAATTAGTAAACCTGAAGTGCTTGAGATATCAGAGCCAGTAAGTGAAGAAGTATTAGAGATACGTAAGCTATTGAATCTAACTATAGATGAAATGGAGCTTTCAGTTCGTAGTCATAATTGCCTTCAAGCTGCAGGTATTAAATTTATTTATGAATTAGTTAGTAAAGAAGAGAACCAAATGCTTAAATACAAGAATTTTGGTAGAAAGTCATTAACTGAGCTCGTTGAAAAGCTTGATCAAATGGGTCTTAGTTTTGGTATAGAAGTAGATAAATACTTAAAAGAAGAAGTATAATATAGTGAGACATCGAAAAAAAGGTAGAAAGTTAGGTGTTAATCCAAGTCATAGGAGAGCCTTACTATCTAACTTAGCTGAAAATTTAATACTTCATAAGCGTATTAAGACTACTGAGTCTAGGGCTAAGGAATTACGTAGATATATTGAGCCTCTTGTTACGAAGGCAAAAAGAGGAGATCTAACTTCTATAAGAATGATAGCTAGAAAAATTCGTCACAAAAATATTCTAGGTATTTTATTAAATGATATAGCTCCGGTATATAAAAATAGGAATGGTGGGTATACTCGCATTATTAAACTAGGGTTTAGAGATAATGATAGAGCATCGGTCGCACTTATTGAATTTGTAGGTATGGAAGGTTCAAATGATTCTGAGCTTGTCACTTCTACTGAAGAGAAAAATTCGGAATGAAAACAATTAACACTTAAGAGTGAATTTATCTAATACGTTTATTTCTTCAAGGGCAATCTTACAGGTTGCCCTTCTTTTTACATTAAATTTTAACATTATTTTTTCTAAAGATATTGATAAAGGTAATTCTTTTAATTATCAATGCTTATGGGTAGTAAGAGATGCTTTACAATCACGGAAATCAATCGATGATCTAATTAATTTCGCATCTGAAAAAAATATAAATGATCTATTTGTACAAGTAAGAGGACGTGGAGATGCCTTATATAAATCTCAAATGATTCCTAGAAGCCAATTGCTTCCAAGTAATGAATTTGACCCATTATCCTATTTACTTCAAAATATAAAGGATAAAGGAATTAAAGTACATGCTTGGGTGAATGTATACCTTATTTGGTCCAATAGGACAATGCCTATTGATAAAAAACATATAATCTATAATAATGAAGATTGGGTTGATACTATAGAAGAATGGCCATTAAATATAAATAGACAGCTTAATAGAGTATCAAGAAATAATGAAGGAGAGGGTGTATTTCTTGCTCCTAATCACCCGGAGGTAAGTAATTATTTAGTTTCTGTTTTTAAAGAAATAATAGATAATTATGAAATAGATGGATTACATCTAGATTACATTCGTTATCAAGATGCTGACTATGGAAGAAATCCTTATGCAATTGCCAAATTTAAAAAAGATGTAGGACGGGACCCAAACCCTTGGTTTTTAGAGATGGAAAGAAGCAATGTTGCCAGTCAAAGATTGATAGGAAATTTAAAACAGTGGAATAATGCAAAACGAAGTTCCATTACAAATTTAGTTAAAGAAATAAAGGAACTTATAAATGATACGCGTCCAAATATTATGTTGTCTGCAGCAGTAAAGCCTAATCTTTATGTTGCAAGAGAGCGTTTCTTACAGGAATGGGATGTATGGTTAGCTGCTGGATATGTTGATTGGGTAGTTCCTATGAATTATTCACCTATTATGAGCGATTTTTCACAAAATATTAGTGTTATTAATGATAATTTTCCAAAAAAATATCGTGATAAAATAATTATGGGTATTGCTCTATATAACCAAAGTTCTGTTGATGCTGCAAAAAAAATAAAATATTCTATTGAGGAAAAATTTGTTGGTATTTCAGTATTCTCATATAATCAGATGAAAAGCAACTCTGACTATTCGTCGTTACTTGATAAAATAAATGAAAAATAATATAAAATCTCCTATTGGAAATCAATTAACCTGTAAAAATTGGCAGATTGAAGCTCCTTATAGAATGATTCAAAATAATCTTCATCCTGATGTAGCAGAAGATCCTGAAAACTTAGTTGTTTATGGTGGTAAAGGAAAAGCTGCAAGAAATTGGGATTGTTACAATATGATAATTAAATTATTAAAGGAACTGAATGAAGATGAAACACTATTAATTCAATCAGGCAAACCAGTTGGCGTAGTGAAGACACATGAGTCTTCCCCCCGTGTTTTAATTGCTAATTCAAATATAGTCCCTCATTGGGCAAACTGGGAACATTTTAATGAGTTAGATAAAAATGGTTTGATGATGTATGGTCAAATGACGGCTGGTTCNTGGATATATATTGGTACTCAAGGTATCTTGCAAGGGACGTATGAAACATTTGCTGCAGCTGCAAAACAACATTTTGACAATGATTTNACTGGAAAACTTGTAGTATCTGCNGGGTTAGGAGGTATGGGAGGCGCTCAACCTTTATCTATTACAATGAATTATGGTGTTGCCTTAATTATTGAGATAGANCCCGCACGTATTCAAAGGCGGTTAGATACAAATTATCTTCAATATTCTACAGANTCATTAAATGAAGCGATAAATATGGTTAAGAAAGCTATAAATAATAAAGAGCCACTATCTGTTGGGTTATTAGGGAACGCTGCGGATATTATACCAAATTTAGCCAAAATGGATATTGTCCCTGATTTAGTCACTGATCAAACATCTGCGCATGATGAATTAGATGGATATATACCAAATGGATACACATATAGAGAAGCTTTAGATTTAAGAAAAAAAAATCCTAATAAATACATTAAAGAGAGTTTTCGTGCAATGGGNGAACATTGTAAAGGTATACTAGCCTTAAAGGATAAAGGTTCTATATGTTTTGATTATGGAAATAATCTTAGAGGACAAGCAATAAAATCTGGAGTTNAAAATGCCTTTGATTTTCCAGGTTTTGTACCNGCATATATAAGACCTTTATTCTGCGAAGGGAGAGGGCCTTTTCGATGGGTGGCTTTATCTGGAGAAGAAGAAGATATTTTTAAGACTGATAATAAGATAATTGAAATGTTTCCAAATGACAGAANATTATCACGATGGATTAATCTTGCTAGAGAAAAAGTAAAATTTCAAGGTTTGCCAGCTAGAATTTGCTGGTTGAATTATGAGCAAAGATCAAAATTTGGTGTAGAATTAAATAATATGGTTGCGAAAGGTGAGCTTATGGCTCCAATAGTAATTGGAAGAGACCATCTTGACACAGGNTCTGTTTCTTCTCCATATCGAGAGACTGAAGACATGTTAGACGGATCTGATGCAGTTGCTGATTGGCCATTATTAAATGCATTAATGAATACTGCAAGTGGAGCCACATGGGTTTCCATACATCATGGGGGTGGAGTAGGTATGGGATTATCTATTCATTCTGGTCAAGTAATTTGCGCTGATGGGAGTAAAGAAATGGAGAAAAGNCTTAAACGTGTTTTAAGTAATGATCCTGGAATAGGAATATTACGACATGCTGATGCAGGATATNAAAATGCTATAGATCATGCTGATAATTGGAATATAAAGATTCCNATGAGAGAAAATAATTAAATGCTTCAGTTAAAAAATATAGGCCTCCTNTCCACTTATAATTCAACGANAGAATCATTTGAGAGTATAAAAAATTGTAATATTNATATTGAAAATGATATAATTATTGATATAGGGGAAAACAAAAATAATGGNGACCATATGATNGATTGTAATCAGAAACTTGTTACCCCTGGTTTTGTAGATGCCCATACACATCCGGTTTTTAAAAATGGNAGNGAAAAAGAATTNATTCAAAGGATATCTGGAAAAAGTTATGAAGAAATAGCCGCTGAAGGAGGAGGTATAAATTCAAGTATTATAGNAGTTAGAGAGTCTACTGAAATAGAAATATTAGATCATGTAAAAAAGCGGATGGATGAATTTTTAAGTATGGGAACAACTACTATTGAAGCAAAGACTGGTTATGGATTAGATACAGAATCTGAGTTGAAATCACTTAGGNTCCTAGATCATGTTCATAATAACCATANGATTGATATTTTCCCTACTTTTCTTGGCGCTCATTCAATACCAGATGAATTTAATGGAGATTCAAATGCTTATGTGGATTTATTATGTAATGAAATGATACCAGCAGTATCAGAGCAAGGTATNGCAAAATTTTGTGATGTGTTTTGTGAAGAAGGNTATTTTGATCTAAAAGAGTCCCGTAAGATTCTTAAANCAGCNATTNAATATGATTTAGTTCCACGTATCCATGCAGATGAATTTTCTAATATNGGTGGATCAAANTTAGCATCAGAAGTAAAAGCTATATCAGCAGACCATTTGATGGAAATATCAGATGAGGATATCGAATTATTATCTAATTCTGATACNATAGCAATATTATTACCNGGNACTACTTTNTTCTTAGGCAAAGAAAAGTATGCACCTGCACGTAAATTNATCGATAGAGGTGNGCATATTGCCATAGCATCTGATTTTAATCCTGGTAGTTGTCANATTAAATCAATGCCCTTTATTATTGGTTTATCATGNATTTATTTAGGTTTATCAATTGAAGAGGCATTAAAGGCAGCAACATGGTCAGGNGCGTGNGCTATAAANGAAGAAGAGAGAATTGGNTCCATTGAGGTTGGGAAAAAAGCNGATTTAATTATTTGGGATTTAGATACAATCGAACAGATACCATATAATATAACCAGCACACCTATTAGGAATGTAATAAAAGATGGTGATCCATTGATAAGCCTTGATTAGCNATAGATATCCCTGTAAACTTCNCATTATANTTTATCAATATAAATGAAATCAATAAATAAAATACTTAGCNTATTTTTATTTGCTATAATGAGCTCTCAGGTNCTATTTGCTAATTATGCTTTTTATCGAAAGGTAACCTCCACTTGTAAATCCTATCGTGTGGAAGTAACTACAGATGATATGGATCTTGATCTTGAAAATAATGATTTTTCTATTAATCTAGAAAGTAGAAGGAATAATTTTGAGATGGTAATGCTTATTGGGTTTGCCTCAGCGGGTCAAGCAATTATCCATCAAAAGCATCTTCAACAAACAATAAATAATTATGAAGCAATAGTACCTGAAAAAGTTAATGTGGTTGTTACGGTTCCCATGGGCAGAGATAAAACAATATTTTCAGCTGAAGCAAACTCTGCGATGGTACAAGAACTTGCTGAGGGGATAGTAGGCACTGTTGACTTTATGAGAGAAATAAAAGATTCAATTCAAACATTGTAAGGAGGAATTATGTTAGATCCTACTAGCTTTTCTGGTTTATTAGCAGAATATGGACGTGCAATCGGATGGTCTGTCGCTGCAGCAATTGGTTTTTCATTCGGTGTTGGTTTAGCTCTAAAAGTATTTGATTGGCTATCTACCGATATAGATGAATGGGAAGAAATCAAAAAGGGGAATATGGGCGTTGCTTATATATTTGTTGCCCTAATTGTAATGGTTGGTGTCCTAGTTTATAAAGTAATTTAATCTAATAATGTAAACTAAATGAGAGGGCCCTGTTGGGCCCTTTTTATTTTAGGATAATCAATATGAATATCGCAGAAACAGTATTAAGAAAGTTTACCATATCATTATCAATAAAATAGATTCCTGATTTATGCAATGAGAATGAATTACAATGGGTTCTTTTCTCAGTGATATTATTACACTTTAAACATTGAAAATTTGCTTGGATAGATCCTCCAATAAATGAGTCAATGAGGCTACCAATGCTTCCAGTAATTACTATTAAATAAATTAATGTTAATGAAACATTCCAAAACAATCCAACAAGGGCGATTGTTGTAGCTCCTAATACGGATCCAAACGTACCAAAAAATGATATAGCGCCAGAAGTACCTTTTGGTACTCTTGTAAATTTAACTACATGAAAAGGATCAGTATAACTAAATGAACCAATTTCACTTGCCCAAGTATCTGCAGTTGCTGCTGCGATGACTGCAAGATATATAACATAAAGATTTTCATTTGGTGCATAAAAATTAATTATTGAAATAATTGTTGCAATACCTCCATTTGCTAACACTTGGATAATNTCTCGTTTTGATCCTTTATGTATTTGATTATCCGATTTAGATATTTTTGAAATAATTGATGATAGGATAAAGAAANTAACTATTGGTGTAACCCACTTTAATCCACCAGCACCAAATATTATAATACCCATAATATATGCTGNAATTACTCCATTTTTACTTAAGGATTTATATTTGAAGGCAAGATAGAAAGCAATTCCAGATAANACACTCCAGATTAATAAACTATCCAGTTGTCCATGAGTATAATTTATAAGATATAAATCATAGCTTAATGCGGCAATAATAGGTACGGAAAAATTATCAGATCCACGAGAACTATTTGACTCTGATAAAGTTACTAGCATCGCAACAAATCCACTTACNCCAATTAAAATTGGTAGAGGAATAAAGAATGCNGCCTCAAAAAGCCACGCAAATAANTCGGTTCCTATATAAATAATCATGAANCTTGATAAGAACATACCTATACAACCCTCAATAGATTTAANATCCACCCATAATTTAAATTGNCTTGGATGAGTAGTTCGTTCNCCAATAATTGCTGCAATTGTATCAGAAAATGTCATTATCAAAATAGATAATACCAGTGTAATTGGTTTTTCCCACCAAAATATAGCTAGTATTAGGAATGCGAATGGAAAATATACTGTACCATAGCTAATTCTATCAGTAGAATGCATTCCTTTAAAAGTTTTATTTTTTAAAGCAATTGCATTGATAATGATAAAAATAACAGCTAGAGTTATAGGAGGAAATTTTGATNNAAAAATAAATGGACAAATCGAGACCAATATTCCCACAATTANATGTACTAGTTTGCGACTAGATTCAGGTTTCCAGCGAAGANATGAACGTGCAGATTCACTAATNATTATTAANAAAAATATCGTTATTAAGAATAGAAAGAAAGTANTCCATTCATTAGCAAAAGGTTTCCATATGGGTAAATTCATTGGTTAAAAATTATATAGCGTTAAATAGAAATGATAGATTTGATTTTNAAAATAATATTNCTCGATTGGTGTACAACGAATTTTCATTTATATTTCAATATGTAAAACAAATGATGATTTGTTATAAAGGGGNANTTTATGAAATATAATGAAGAAATTGAAAGNNTGCAGATTGANNTACTCAAAATGCAGACCCACGTAAAAANCAAAGGTTTAAGGATTGCATTAATTTTTGAAGGTCGTGATGCCGCTGGTAAGGGAGGTACTCTTAAGAGGATTACAGAACATTTGAATCCACGAGGTGCGAGAGTTGTTGCTCTTGAAAAACCAAGNGACCGTGAAAAAACNCAATGGTATTTTCAACGTTACGTTTCTCATTTACCTGCAGCAGGTGAAATTGTTTTATTTGATCGTAGTTGGTATAATAGGGCAATGGTTGAACCAGTGATGGGNTACTGTACAGATGAGCAGCATAAAAGNTTTTTAAAATANGCACCTCAATTTGAACAGTTATTNGTTAAAAGTGGGATTCAATTATTTAAATTCTATTTTTCTGTCTCTAAGAAAGAACAAGAAAATAGATTTAAATCCCGTGAGACTGATCCATTAAAACAATATAAGTTGTCCCCAGTGGATAAACAGGCACAAGAATTATGGGATCAATATTCCATACGTAAATTCGAAATGCTNAACNCTACAAATCGTTCCCTNACGCCNTGGNCAATTATTCGTTCAGATGACAAGAAAAAAGCACGTCTTAATTGTATAAAGAATATTTTGTTNAATCTGGANTATNAAGGGAAAATTGCTAAAAAGNATCTTGAATTTGATTCTGAAGTCNTTATTTCNGGNATTGATGAAATAAAGATAATGGAAGATAACTTATTAAACCCTGAATTATTACCAGGTTAANATATTATTGAAAANTTTATTTCTAACTAGACACGCGAAATCNAGNTGGGNTCATGCTGGTTTATCAGANNTAGATCGTCCATTAAATANCCGNGGTAAAANAGCTGCACCTTTTATGGGNCAATTNATTCATGAAAANGNAGATATTCCAGATGTGCTNATTTCCAGTCCTGCAAACCGTGCNTTNTCNACTGCGANANNATTTGCAGAAATTTTTGGATTTATTGAAAATGATATTATNNTNAATAATNCGATTTATGGCGCTGGTCCTTATCAATTGTTAGATATCGTAAAGGATCAAGATAATTTGTATCATTCAATAATGTTATTCGGGCATAATCCAACTTTTACAACTTTTGCTAATATGCTATCTAACGAAAATATTTTTAATGTTGTAACATGTGGAGTAGTTAGAATTGATTTTAATGTTCAAAATTGGTCAGATATTGATTATNGTTCTGGGAATTTGATTTNTTATGAATATCCCAAGAAGNACGCTNAGAAATAGTAATGAATATCTTGCAACAGNTTTTACTAATANTATTATGGTTTGTATNTCCANTTTNAGCAGATGATTCNGATTGGGANNCTGATATATATAATACGGANAAAGTTTCGTTTCAAGTNCAGANATTTATAGATGGNTTTGAGATNCCCTGGGGAATNGCATTTTTGCCAGATCAAAGAATGCTGGTAACAGANCGTATAGGTNANCTTTGGATTNTTGCAAAAGATGGAACTGATAAGGTGAAAGTAATTGGTGAGGTCCCTAATGTTCGNTCAAAGGGGCAGGGTGGAATGCTAGATGTAGAAGTTCATCCNAATTTTAGTAATAATTCTTATATATANCTGNCATATAGCGATGTTTTANATAATAAATCTCACACATCATTAATNCGTGCTAAACTTGTAAATAATCNATTGATTGATTCTCAGGTAATCTTTAAGCCTGAAGAANAATTTTTCACTAAAAAAGCTNTTCATTTTGGTTCTAGAATTGTTTTCGATGATGAGGGATTTATTTATTTTTCCATAGGTGATAGAGGTNATAGAGATTTAGCGCAGAATCTTGAAATGCCAAACGGTAAAATGTACCGGATCCACGATGATGGAACTATACCCATAGATAATCCTTTTTATTATACAAAAGGAGCAATNCAATCTATATGGTCGTATGGCCATAGAAATGCTCAAGGATTGGCTGTGCACCCATTAACAAGACAACTATGGGAAGCAGAACACGGTCCTCGGGGTGGTGATGAAGTAAATATTATCTTAAAAGGGCATAACTATGGATGGCCAGTTATTACTTATGGAAAAAATTATTCCGGCACAATNATATCAAGATTTACACATAAAGAAGGAATGGATCAGCCGNTTTTTCATTGGACACCTTCTATTGCTGTATGCGGAATAGCATTTTATGATGGNGATCAGTTTCCNGAGTGGAAAAACAATCTTTTAGCAACATCTCTAAAATTCGAACGTTTACACCGTATTGAGTTGGATGGTTTAAATATGGTAAAAGATGAAATTATATATGAACCTGGAAGTAGGGTTCGTGATGTTGAAATTGGACCCAATGGTATGATTTATGTAGCTTTAGAAGATCCTGGCCGTATAGTAAAGATATCTCCTTATAGTAAATGAAAATTAATTATATAGTAAANATCATATATAAAGCTCTNTGGTTTATATTNTTTTTCCTAATCATCACTTTTGACCGATCANANNAGTATAGNNTATANANTACNCTAGGNCTNTTANTANTNTTGACTATAATTGCAGTTATACGGGCNATTAATTTGCGTAATGAGTGGNGGCCNATTGCTGAGGAATATTTTGTTAATAACATAGATGAAAAATGAACCTGATTCTGAAAGCGACTCAATTTTCTGCTTTAAAGCATCAGAATCAAAAAAGAAAAGATGGCAAGACACCATATGTTATTCACCCTATTTCAGTTGCCATGATATTGTCAGAGATTGGTGGCATAGATGATGAGGAGATATTATCAGCTGCTTTATTACATGATACTATTGAAGANACTGATACAACAGCAGATGAAATAGATCGAGAATTTGGATCAAAAATCAGTAGCATTGTTGAGGAGCTNACAGATAATAAAGAATTATCATATTCTGAAAGAAAACAATTTCAAATTNATCATGCACCTNATCTATCAAAGGAAGCNACCTTAGTAAAAATTGCAGATAAAACATCAAATGTGACCGATCTAATAAATGAAAAACCTACTGATTGGGACGATGCTCGTTGTAAAGAATATATTGATTGGGCTGAAGCTGTAATTAATCGTTGTCAAAANGTNAATATGNANTTGGANNATCATTTTTATAATCTTGTAAATTCNTANCGCTTATAATGAANTTATTTTATCTAATANCTGNTTNTCANATGNNGTTTCTTCNTGCNCAATCAAAATTGGATAGCTTAAATCATTTGATANANGAATATGAAGACAAGATTACANTNACTACANTAGANTTAGATAGTCTCCAAAAAGAACTAATTAAACTACNAGNAAAATATGCAGAAGAACGGTTTTTGCTTATGGAGAAATCAGTAGTGAAACGTATTAATAGAGCTGCATTTGCGGGTATGTGGATTGATGAACCATTAAAAGGAAAAAGAAAAGATATTCCACAGGGNAAAGAAATTTCATTGTATCCATATTATATCCGTGATTTCATTCGTATATCGTATAATGATACTATTGGATATATGAGTTCAGCATTNTANGATCAAGTTGGTTTNCCTCCCTATTTTCAAGANGCAAGAAAANATGCAATTATCAGGGAAAAAANTNNATTAAATCTTGAAAATGAAAATGATCGTTTTAAAAGACGAGAAAAAGAGATAATTCATGAATCNANATATCTAGCAAANAGTATTGAAGATTATACATATGCTCAGAAGAAAAAAGAGTATCGTAAACGAATTTTATTAGATAAATGGGGTGAAGATCTTGGACATAAGATACATAATGGTATTATTGAGATTGGTTTTACAGATATGATGGTAGAAGAAGCTCTTGGTCNNCCTGACACAGTCAATNAAACAGAATATTCCTTTTTCATAAGGGAACAATGGGTTTACAATAAGGGTAAATATCAATACATTTATTTNGAAGATGGGGTTGTNATATCAATACAGACCAAAGGATAGTCANCTTGAAATATCTTNANATTNTNTTNTTCACTATTNTTTTTANTTGTGNAAATNTATATGCNCAAGAACAAGANACAATAATNACGGATATTGAAGAATCATCTATTNTTGATNCTGATATNGAACAGAAAAAAGTNAACAATAANAAAGAAGAAAACANATCGGATCTAGAAAAAGATNAAAAAAATGANNTTCCTTTAGAATATGTAATTCCAACTTATGATAAACTTAGTGGATTTACAGTTGGTTGGTCCATAAATCAACCAGTCTATGCAGGACATCGATTCGAACTTGAAAAATATAAGCCAATATTCGGTATAATGATTTCTTCTCCAATTACTATTACTTTGAGCAGATTTACTATTGGACTTGGCTTAGGGATTGAATCAGGTAATGAAAAATCAACTATTTACGGTACAGTTAATATGAGATTGTTTGGTAAGTTTTCTTTAATTNGTGGTNTTGGAGCAATGAATGANGATGGTGTACATTTTGGTGCAGGTTTTGAAATAGATGCTCCAAATATTCCTATTTCTATTAAACCATTTGTAAGAGGGAATGGAAGTTTTGGAAAAAAGAATAAANAAGCACCGGAGAGTATCTTTTTTAATACCTTACCCTTTTTAGGGTGGGTGCAAGCAGGCGTTGTAATTGGGTATAAACTTTAAAAATATTTAGATGTTATTAAGGAGAATAGCATGAATAGTTGTCCGAATATTGCTCGGAAAGAAGTCCGTAAGCGTTTAATGATAGGATATGTAAGCCTATTTGCAACCATAATTACGATTATATATACAGTATTTTTTGATCAGAATAATTTTCGTTTTCTTGTTTTTTTCCCAGCAATAGTTGCAACTGTGACTTTTTTTGAGGTTTTGGATAGAACCTGCATTGTATATGCATATTTAGGAATTAAGAATATGGGAGATAAACATCAAAGAGAAAGAGAAGCCGATTCTTTAAAAGTTCAACGATTTCAATCATTTAAAATTGTAATTAAAGCTATCGTAGCAACTTCTTTAATAACAGGAATTGTATATTTAGTTTGATCAAGAAATTTATAATCAAGATTTTTGTTATAGTGAGTTTGGGTTTTTTGATTTATTACTACTTAGTAATCTGGTCAACCCATTTGTAAAAGAATTGTAGCGGAGGAGGGACTCGAACCCCCGACACGTGGATTATGATTCCACTGCTCTAACCAGCTGAGCTACTCCGCCATTAAAGGTTCGGAAGTTAATAATAGCCTCTCGATACACCAAGCAAATCGAGGGGCTATTGTGTATTATTAGCCTATTATAGTTCTAATCAAATTAAAGTTGAGCTCAGTATCAGTAAAGTTCTATTAGTTCCTAGAATTGCCACTTGGCGGACTAACCTTATGTAATAGCTAGTTATATAAAAAAAATGATTTAATAAATATAGATGAATTAGGCTATTCTCAGCTTCTCAAAATATTTCAACATCATGATAATCAAATTCCCATAGAAGATGCAAAAGACATTCTTCTTAATCCAGAAGGGATGTTAAGGAAACTTTGTTTTTTATTTGATATTGTTTTTGAAGAGAGAATGCTATCTTGGGATAAAGGTGCGCATCCACAAGATGGAATATGGGGAAAGTATTGGTATGATAAATTATGGGAATCAACAACATTTTCTTTATACGAAGAAAAAGAATCAATTATTGACAATGCATACAAAGATATTTTAGAAAAGTGTATTAACATATATGATGAATTATATCAGTATCGAGTCCAAACCGTATAAAATAAATTTTATAGTGTTTTATCTTTGGTCGTTTTTTATGAATTTCTAGTATGGAATTCAATCGATTGGCCATCCTTTTCCGAAAGGATGGCCAATTTTTATATAACAGTGTATTAATTAGAATTTCATTTTTCATTATTTTATGGGGGGAATTTTGAGCGCTAATAAACCTACGGTTTTATTACTGGAAGATGGGCGTGTATTTTCTGGACAGTCCTTTGGTTATATAGGTCAAACAATTGGAGAAGTTTGTTTTAATACAGGTATGTCTGGGTATCAAGAAATTTTAACAGACCCATCGTATTGCAAACAAATAGTAACGATGACTTCACCACATATTGGAAACTATGGAATTAATGCGGAAGATATTGAATCAGAAAATATTCAGGTTGCTGGTTTTGCTATAAAGGAAGAAACATTAATTCCATCTAATTGGCGTTCAGTTCAATCAATTGGTAATTATTTGAAAAAAGAGAAAATAGTTGGTATTAAATCAATAGATACTCGCGCATTAACACGACATATTCGAAATCAAGGAGCCATGAATGGTATTATATCTTCAACCTCCGTTAATGTAGACAGTTTAAAACGTAAACTATCTAAATCACCATCGATGAATGGTCTTGATTTAGCAAAAGTAGTGACAACAAAAAACAAATTTCGATGGACAAAGAATAATAATAAAATGAATTATATGGTTGCTGCCATTGATTATGGTATCAAACACAATATTCTACGTTTGTTAGAAGAACATTCTTGTGATGTGACTGTTTTTCCAGCAGAAACCACTGCCAAAGAAATTATTGATTTCAATCCTGATGGTGTTTTTTTAAGTAATGGACCGGGTGATCCATCTGCTGTTACGTATGGAGTTTCAATGGTAAAAAATCTTTTAGGAAAAAAACCAATATTTGGTATTTGTTTAGGTCATCAGATTTTGGCTCTTGCTTTAGGAGCCAAGACATTCAAATTAAAATTTGGACATAGAGGAATTAATCACCCTGTTAAAAACTTACAAACAGGGAGCGTGGAAATTACTAGTCAGAATCATGGATTTGCTGTTGATTTAGAATCTCTTCCATCTAATGTGATAACAACACATATCAATTTGAATGATAATACTTCAGAAGGATTACGATGTAATGATATTCATGCATTTTCTGTACAATATCACCCAGAATCAAGCCCAGGTCCTCATGATAGTAGATACTTATTTAATGATTTTACAAACATGATGAAAGATGCCAAAAAGAACTGATATAAAATCTATATTAATTATAGGTGCAGGCCCTATAGTCATAGGCCAAGCTTGTGAGTTCGATTATTCTGGTACACAAGCAACCAGAGCTTTAAAGGATGAAGGGTACCGTGTTATTTTAATTAATTCAAATCCAGCTACAATTATGACAGACCCTGATTTAGCTGACGCAACATATATTGAGCCAATCACTGTTGATTATATAACGGAAATTATCAAAAAAGAAAAGCCAGATGCTATACTGCCAACAGTTGGTGGACAAACGGGGCTAAACCTTTCTATGGAATTATTTAAAGAAGGAGTGCTAGATAAATTTAATATTCAATTAATTGGTGCCCAAGTAGATGCCATTGACAAAGCAGAAGATAGAGAGAAATTTAAAAAAGCAATGGATGATGTTGGTATTGATACTGCGCAGGGTGGCTTTGTTCATTCCTGGGAAGAAGCGAAAGGATTAATTGATGATTTACATTTTCCTGTCATTATTCGACCTTCATTTACGTTGGGTGGAACAGGAGGATCAGTAGCATATAATTATGATGAGTATCAACCGCTCGTTGAAAATGGGTTAAGCGCTAGCCCCATAAATGAAGTATTAGTGGAAGAGTCTTTATTAGGTTGGAAGGAGTTTGAATTAGAAGTAATTCGGGATAAAGCTGATAATGCTATTATTATATGCTCCATTGAAAATATTGACCCGATGGGAGTGCATACTGGTGATTCAATAACAGTTGCTCCTGCTATGACTTTATCTGATAAAGAATATCAACAAATGAGGAATGATGCAATTTTATGTTTACGGACTATAGGTGTTGAGACAGGAGGTTCTAATGTTCAATTTGCTGTTAACCCGGATGATGGAAGGACTGTAATTATAGAGATGAATCCACGTGTCAGTCGTTCATCTGCTCTTGCTAGCAAAGCAACAGGGTTTCCTATTGCAAAAATTGCTGCAAAGCTTGCAATTGGTTATACGCTGGATGAATTACCCAATGATATTACAGGAAAAACGCTAGCAGCTTTTGAACCAACGATAGACTATATTGTAACAAAAATACCTAGATTCGATTTTGAAAAATTTCCTACTGCTTCTGGCCATTTAGGTGTACAAATGCAAAGCGTAGGAGAAGTCATGTCAATAGGAAGGACTTTTAAAGAAAGCCTGCAAAAAGGATTTCGCTCTTTAGAAGTTGGTCTTGACGGATTAGAGCCAAAACCCCTTGCGGAGGGTGATCCAGATGTTGAACGTGCCCGATCATTAGATATGACGACACTTCGGTTTGCTACTGCATTTAGATTATTAAAAATAAGGGAAGCATTTATTCAAGGACAGACTATTGAAGAAATACATGATATTACAGGTATTGACCCTTGGTTTCTTTTTCAGATAAAAGAAATTGTAACTATTAATAAATCATCTGATCTATTAAAATTAAAAGAATATGGATTTTCAGATGAACAAATTGGACGATTAACAAATAAATCCTCTAATATTATAAGAACTGAAAGAATTAAAAAGGGCATCACCCCTGCATATAAAGTTGTGGATACATGCGCTGCAGAGTTTGAAGCAAAAACCCCATATTGTTATTCAACATATGATAATGAAAATGAAATTGAACCCATAAATGGTAAAAAAATAATGATTTTGGGAGGAGGTCCAAATCGTATCGGCCAGGGAATAGAATTTGATTATTGTTGTGTACAGGCAGTGTTTGGTTTACAAGATTTAAAGTATAAGACTATCATGGTCAATTGTAATCCTGAGACCGTAAGCACTGATTTTGACTTAGTAGACCGATTATATTTTGAACCTGTAACATTCGAAGACGTATTAAATATAGTTGAATTTGAAAAACCGGATGGAGTCCTTGTTCAATTTGGAGGTCAAACCCCTCTAAAAATTGCTAATTCATTGGAAGCAGCTGGTGTACCAATTATTGGTACATCTCCTAAGAGCATTGATTTGGCTGAGGATCGCGAAAAATTTGGACAAATATTAAATAAGTTAAGAGTTACATGTCCACAGTTTGGCACTGGGAGAACACTAGATGAGGTTATAGGTGTTGCGGAAAAGATTGGTTATCCTGTATTAACTAGACCAAGCTATGTCTTGGGTGGAAGAGCTATGGAAATTGTTTACTCAAAAGATCAATTAATCGATTATATAGCAAGATCAGCAGATGTTACAGAAGGACACCCAATTTTAATTGATGAATTCTTGGAAGACGCATTTGAATTTGATGTAGATGCCCTATGCGATGGTGATGAAGTACATATTGGTGGAGTAATGCAACATATTGAAGAGGCAGGAATACATTCAGGGGATTCTGCGTGTGTTCTTCCTCCGTATCGCATTAAAGCAGAAGCATTGGATGAAATTATACGAATTACAAATGATCTTGCTATGGAACTAAATGTTTTAGGATTAATTAATATTCAGTTTGCATACAAAGGAGCAAAAGTTTACGTACTTGAAGTAAATCCTAGAGCTAGTAGGACGATCCCTTTTGTGAGTAAAACTACTAATGTGCCATTAGCAAGAATTGCTGCGCAAATAGCAACTGGGAAAAAACTGAAGGATTTTAATTTGCCTAGTTGGGACATGATAAATCATGTCTCTGTAAAAGAAGCTGTATTACCATTTAATAAATTTCCTGAAGAATCTATATTTTTGAGCCCTGAAATGAAATCAACGGGAGAAGTCATGGGAATATCAAAAACATTTGGTGAATCATTTAAAAGAGCTATAATAAGTTCTGGAAATAAAATTTTTTATAAAGGAACAGTCTTTTTCTCTGTAAATGATCCAGATAAATTGAATGCAATACCAATAGCTCGTGATCTGCAAGAACTGGGGTATAAAATCGTTGCAACAGATGGAACATCGCTTGAACTGAATAGAAATGGAATAACTGCAAAAACCGTATTTAAAGTAGGAGAAGGAAGACCTAATATTCTTGATCATATTATGAATAATGAAATTCAGATGGTTATTAATACTCCTTTAGGGTCAAAGTCGCGTTATGATGAGGAAGCAATTGGACGAGCATGTATTCAAAAAGGCATTATGGCAATTACTACTTTATCTGGTGCGAATGCTGCAGTTCGAGCGATTCGATCTCGAAAAAGGAAGACTGTTAAGTCTTTACAATCTTATCATTCTTGATAAGCATGATTTGGAAATATTATTTTCTAATAAGGATATAAGATATGATTACTCCGACAACAAGGATCGCCTTTCATACAATGGGGTGTAAAACTAATTTTTCAGAAAC
>NZXC01000004.1 GCA_002701785.1 Fidelibacterota bacterium | reverse complement strand
TTAAAATGGCAAGAATGTAATTAATGCTGAAGGGGTCATTGAGCTAATTGTTAAAATAGCTGTATTGCGATGAAGTTTAAGTGCATCATTGTATGTTATATCATACTTACCAGGGTTAGATACCCTTTTACCTAAATAGGGCAATGCTACTATGCCGCTAAAATGAATAATTGACAACCAACGATGAATCCTAATTGAATCAATTTTTTTGTTATATCGAACTGCAGGTGGCGCAGTATAGCTTAACATTGCAGATGCAAAGTAGGATCCAATTGCAATGTTGCCAAGCAAAGCATGATTATCACTCATTTTAGAATAATTTGAACCTGTATTTTCTAACTTAGATCCTAAATAACCTTGGGCAAATAATAAACCNAAAGTNCCTAGAGCTAATTTCTGATGTAACTGCAACATATTTTTTCTAAGGATTAATTCTCGTNGACGATCAACATTAAATANTTTTGTTTTACGTAATAAGCCATTTTCAGACCATAACAGCTTAGTTTGNAAAGGCATATTCTCTGGGAGGTCATATAAAGAANTTTTTTCATTAATATCAGGACCNTCCTGACTANATAATGGAGACAACTGAAANATAAACAAGANAAATAAAAGTGTTTTATTATCTATTTTCATAACAACTCATATTAAATTGGATCAAACAATAATAAAAACACTTAAGGAANACAATGAGCAAAAAATTAATGTTATATGGAGCAAATGGATATACNTCAAGGTTAATTATTAANGAACTAATTGGGCAAAATATTAAACCTATACTGGCAGGNAGNAATNAAGAAAAAATAAATAGTTTAGCNGATAAGCATGGATTTGATTCTTCTATTTTTTCATTAGATAANCCTGATAATATTGATGATAATTTGAAAAACATTGATGTTATAATAAATGCTGCTGGGCCATATTCATTAACAGCAAAATCTCTAATTGATAGTTGTATCCGAACAAAAACTCATTACATTGATATCACAGGAGAAATAGATGTGTTTGTTTATGCAGAGAGTAAACATGAAGAAGCTACGGATGCTGGAATAATAATTTGTCCTGGCGTTGGCTTTGATGTAATTCCCACTGATTGTATATCTTATATGTTAAAAAAGAAACTTCCCGATGCTAACAAATTAAATATTTGCTTCTTTAGTGAAAATGGAAGACCAAGTATTGGAACTGCAAAAACTTCTATTGAAGGATTAAGTAATGGAGGGAGGATAAGGAAAGATGGAAAAATTGAACAAGTCCCTCTTGCTCATTCAGTAAAAGAAATTGATTATGGTCAAGGTCCAAAAATGGCAATGAGTATTCCATGGGGAGATGTAGCTACAGCTTACTATTCTACTGGAATACCAAATATAATAGTATACACACCAAGATCAGAAGCAGGGATAAATAAAATTAAAAAACAACGTAAATGGCTTTTTATTTTAAAATTGAAATTTGTACAGAATTATTTAAAGAATAAAATGGAGAAAAAGATTATTAATGGCGGTGATAGTGATGAGCAAAGAGCCAAATCTAAAATGTGGGTTTGGGCTGAGGTAAAAAATAAAGAAGGAAAAATAGAATCAGGATATTTTCAGGTAGCAAATGGATATGATGTTACTGGATATGGTGCAATGTTTTTTGCCAAGAATATAATGGAAAATAAATTCGCTGGAGGATATTATACTCCTTCATTACTGTTGGGCTCCGATATTTTAGAATCATTACCTGGCTTTTCAGGAATAAAATTTTCAGATTCTTAAGAGAAGAATAATGAAAATNGGCAAATATTTTTTAGTTATATTTTTAATTTTATTTCTTTATCTAGTTGCTTGGCCAATACCAATTGATCCTGTAGCATGGACACCTCTCTCTGCCCCAGATTTAAAAGGTGAATATGCAATAAATGATTATCTAGCTTCATCAAACATAATTCATGTAAATGGATCTATTGGACCAGAAGATGTAGATATTGATAAAAATGGGCTTTTATATGGTGGATTTTTAGATGGGAAAATTATACGATTTACTCCAGAAGGTAAAAATATAGGAGTATTTGCTGATACAAAAGGGCGACCATTAGGTTTAGACTTTGATAATTCAGGTAATTTAATTATTGCAGATGCNTTGAAAGGACTCTTGTCTATAGATATTAATGGTAATATCAAAACATTAGCAACTGAAATAGATGGTGTACCTTTGAATTTTACTGATGATGTGGATGTGGGACCTGATGGTATGATTTATTTTTCAGATGCTTCCGAAAAGTTTAATGTTCATAATTATAGGGGCGATCTTTGGGAACATCGTCCTCATGGTAAATTGATTAGTTATGACCCTTCAACAGAAAAATTAACTCTTCTTTTAGATAATTTATACTTTGCTAATGGTGTTGCAGTTAGTGAAAACGGTGAATTTCTTTTGTTTAATGAAACATATGATTATTCTATTAGTAAATATTGGCTACAGGGTCCAAAAGCTGGTACTCGAGAAAAAATATTTACCAATACACCGGGGTTTCCAGATGGTATTTCAACAGGGTCAAATGGAGTCTTTTGGATTGCGATGTTTACTCCTAGGAATGCAGCGGCAGATGCTCTCGCGCCAAAACCATTTATACGTAAAATTGTATATAGACTTCCCCTTTTTATTCAACCAGCCCCAGTTAGACATGGATTTATCCTTGGAATTGATTCCAATGGAAATGTGATATACAACCTACAAGATCCCTCTCCTAATTCTTTCTCACCTATTACAAGTGTTGAAGAAGAAAATGGAGTGTTATATTTGGGAAGTTTGAACTATCCAGGGTTTGCAAGCATTAAGCGTCCGCAATAAGATCTAATCCATATTTTGATACAAGATCTATCATATTGCCAAATATGGTAAACCGTTTATCCTTTGTTTGTCCTCTAAGAAAACGTATATAAATCTGAGCTGCAATACCTATAAGCCGGTACAACCCTAATACATGATAAAAACGTATGTTAGAAATATCATAACCACTGATAGTTGCGTATTCTTCAACTAATCTATTCCTAGAATAAAAACGTTCGTCTACAGGCATTGTTGATGCTTGTTGAAATAAAACAGGATCTGAAGGTGTACACCAATAACTAAGCAAAGATCCTAAATCACAAAGTGGGTCTCCCAGAGTACACATATCCCAATCAAAAACTGCTATAATTTTTCCTGGATCACCATGATCAAACATCACATTATCAAGTTTATAATCATTATGAATAATACTAAACTGATTAGTATTAGGAATGTTTTTAATAAGCCAATTATATATTTCCTCTACTGAATCAAGATCTTGATGTTTTGCATTATCCCATCTTTTTTTCCACCCAGCTACTTGTCTTTCTACAAATCCACTTGGCTTGCCTAAATTATCTAGGCCAAGATCAGAATAATCTACCTGATGAAATTCTGCTAAGGTTTTTATTAATTGTTCACTTATTAATTCTGGGCCATTTTTTTTATTATAAAAATTTTCTGGTAATTCTTTTCGTATTACTGTTCCAACTTTTCGTTCCATTATAAAAAAAGGGGAACCTATTATGTCCGCATCTTCACAAAAATGCAATGCCTCTGGGGCATATGGGAAGCTTTTGTGTAAAACGGAAAGAACTTTAAACTCTCTTGACATATCATGTGAAGTTGGAGCTAATGGGCCTAAGGGTGGCCTTCTCAATACATACTGGTGTGATTCATAATCAAGAAGATATGTTAAATTAGCCTTACCTTCACCAAATTGACGTACTGAAAAATCATTTGAACTACCCTCAAGTTTACCAATTAAATATTCTCTTAGATGATTTTCATCAAAAGCCTCATCAGGTCTTACAGAAATGGTATCAGAATTAGTCAATATAATTTTTGAGTATTATTCTAGCTATTAAGTTTTTATGAACCTCATCTGCCCCATCATATATTCTTGCACCACGTTCATGGCGATACCAATATGCAAGGGGAGTATAATCTGTTATTCCTAATGCTCCATGTGCCTGAATTGCTCTATCAAGGACCTTCATTAAAACATTAGCAACACAAAGTTTGATCATAGAGATTTCTTTTCTTGCTCCCTTGGTTTGAAATTCTTGCACTTTCTTTGCACAATCGATTACCATTAGTCTTGCACCATAGATTTCTGATGCAGATTCTGAAATCCAATTTTGAATTGTTTGCTTTTCAGCTAGAAATTGATTTGGNTTAAGCTCTCTTGTAGATACTCTTCTACACATTAGGTCTAATGCTCGCTCACAAATTCCGATCCAGCGCATGCAATGATGAATTCTTCCTGGACCCAATCTCTCTTGCGCTAGCATAAAACCTTGGCCAATATCTCCAATCATATATGTTGAAGGTATCCTGCAATCTGTAAATTTGGTTTCAGCATGGCTGTTATAATCTTCACCCTCATGGCCCATTACAGGAATATTCCTAACAATTTCAAATCCTGGGTTATCCATTGGAACTACAAACATACTTGCTTTAGAATATTTATTTTTTGCATCTGGGTCTGTTACTGCCATAACAACACAAATACTTGCTCCATCTGCTGAGCTTGTGAACCATTTATTTCCATTAATCACATAATCATTACCATCTTTAATAGCTACTGTNTCCATCCAGATTGGGTTCGAACCAGGATTTTGAGGCTCAGTCATACCAAAGCAACTGCGTATTTCTCCAGATATCAATGGAGAAANAAACTTATTTTTTAACTCACTACTAGCATGATCCTTTAATAATTCTATATTACCAATATCTGGAGCTTGAGAGTTAAAACAATAATGACCTAATAGTGATTTACCCAAAAGTTCACTCACACTAGCGAATTCTAATAATGAAAGGCCCATCCCTCCATGCTTTTTAGATAAATAAGGAGTCCAAAGTCCAAGTTTCTTCACCTTCTCTCTACATTCATTTAATTTAGGCAATACACTTAAGAAGCCACGCAATAAAAAGTCTTCTTCTAGTGGAATAATATCCTCTTCGACAACTTCATTAATTCTATCTAGATAATTTTCCATATAAATCTCAATATTTTAATTTTGTTACTATTACTCCGCTATTAAATCTAATGGTGCAATTATGAGAAAAATAGATTTATTTGATTGCAGATTCTTTTTCTTGGGTAAAAATACTAACAATGAATAACACCAANGAAGAAACTAAAATCGCTGGTAATACTTCATCTAATGAAAAATAGAGTTCACTTGGCAACCAATTCCAAAGTATCGGAAATTCCTTCCATAAAAAGGTTATAATAATTCCTGATAGTATTGAAGTTACTGCACCTTCTTTTGTAGATCTCTTCCAGAATAATGCTGCNAACAAAGCAGGAGTAATTGATGCGCCATATATTGTGTAAGCGTACAATGCTCNTTCAAAAAAACCAGCTGATTTTGAAAAGCCTATAGAAACGATATATGCTAAAATTCCAAGAATAAGTACCAATAAACGACTTAAACCCACGATTTTCTTTTCTGATGCNNTTTCATTTATATATTTTAAATAAACATCTTTTATAAGAGTATTTGCAGGGATTAATAAAAAAGAGTCTGCAGTCGATATAATNATGCCTACAATGGTTGCAAGCATCATTGCACCTANAAAAGNAGGTANCAAATCATAAGCAGTATAAATCAGAACATATTTACCCANTTCATCTTCTANTATCAGACTTGATGCNACCCATGATGAAGCAATAATCAGTAATTCAATAATCAATACTGCAAATATCAATATAATTGTTGCTTTGGTTGCACTTTCATGATCTTTACTTGCAGAAAATCTTTGATACATATTTGCATCTCCAAGGATTAACAGAAATGGAGGTAAGCAAAAATTGATAATATCAAAAGTGGAAAAGATACCAAAAAACTGCATATGACTAGATTTATTCATTGATTCGAAAGCTGTTTCCATTCCATTAAATCCTCCAGCNTTTATCCATAGAATAGGAAAAGCGATGACAAGACTTATNGTCATAAGTATTCCATTTGCTGCATCTGTAAAGGCCACACTTAATAGGCCAGCTAACATTGTATATAAAATGATAAAAATGGCTGCAATGATTGTTGCAGTTTCAATAGTAAAGAAAGGTGATTGTATTTGATTAGAAAAGACTGTATATATTACTGCTCCGCCAGCATTGTATTGATAACTTACGATCACCATATACGCAGAAACCAATGCAAANACACATAAATTTCTAGCAAATGAGCCATATCGATCACCTATTATTTCAGGAACTGTAAATTTTTTCACATTCCGTACTTTGCCGGCAATTTTAGTTAATAGTATTATACCCATNATNCTTCCAATNGGTAACATCAATGCAGCCATTCCTATTTCATACGTTTTACCGGCATTGCCTAATATAGAACCTGTTCCAATCCATGTGGCAAGCATCGTGCCCACTAAAATCCATGGNGTTAGAGATCTACCTGCAAGTGCAAAATCTGATTGAGTATTTATTTTGCGTGATTTAACTATCCCTATACCAATCAGTATNAAGAGATATAATAAGATTACACTTANATAAATCAATTAATTCCTACTTTACGATTATGGTTTTTATGTATTATAANNTGTTACATTTTGAAATTACGTGGTAGATGCCCAAATTCCAAGATGGCTATGAATCNATACAAACAAATAGGGATATCATTATTANTTATATTATTTATCAGTTGTACTACTAAATCACAAACAGANAGTAAATTTGAAAAAGTTACAGATGTAAAAATGAATCGTCTNGCAGATGAACAAAGTCCATATCTATTGCAACATGCAGATAANCCNGTCGATTGGTATCCATGGGGAGAAGAAGCNTTTAATAAAGCAAAANAATTAGACCGNCCCATTTTTTTATCGATAGGNTACTCAACATGTCACTGGTGTCATGTTATGGAACATGAATCATTTGAAGATGACAGCGTAGCNAAACTTTTAAATGANAATTTTGTATCTATTAAAGTTGATCGAGAAGAATTACCTGAAATTGATCATTTATATATGTCTGTCTGTCAGGCAATGACAGGTAGAGGTGGATGGCCACTGAATATTGTAATGACACCACAGAAAGAACCGTTTTTTGCAGGTACTTATTTCCCTAAAGATCGCAGAGGCGGTAGATCTGGAATGTTTCAGATATTGCCTATGATAACGGAAGCTTGGACTACAAAACGTGATGATATTATGAATTCGGTTAATCAAGTAAANAATTATCTTGATAAAATAAACTCTAAACCTGCAGGAGATAATCTATCAGAAGAATTAATTACTTCAGCCTATGACCAATTTCGTAATGGTTTTGATGAAGAATATGGTGGCTTCTTCAGAGCACCAAAATTTCCATCTCCTCATAATTTGATATTTTTAATGAGGTATAATTATTCTTANGGCAATCAACTTGCATTAGATATGGTTATNAAGACGNTGAAACAAATGCGACTTGGTGGTATTTATGACCAAATTGGGTTTGGATTTCATCGCTATTCTACGGATAGGCATTGGCTCGTTCCNCATTTTGAAAAAATGCTTTATGACCAAGCAATGATTGCTATGGCCTATACAGAAGCATTTCATATAACTGGTGATAAAATTTTTGAAAGTACTACCAAAGAAATATTTAAGTATGTTTTGCGTGATTTAACAGCCTCAAATGGAGGNTTCTATTCAGCCGAAGATGCAGATAGTGAAGGGGAAGAAGGAAAATTTTATACATGGACTAAAAANGAAGTTGAGGAAGTCTTAGGCGCCTCGTTAAGTAAAGATTTCAATAATACATTTTCAATAAAATCTGAAGGCAACTTTAAGGATGAGTCAAGCGGGAAAAAGAATGCGCAAAATATTCCTCACTTAAATAATTTTGATTTTTATAATCAACCTTCGATAGAGTCTGCAAGAANGAAATTATTTGATAAAAGAGAATATAGAGTTCATCCATTAAAGGATGATAAAATACTCAGTGATTGGAATGGTTTGATGATTGCCGCTCTTGCAAGAGCNTCCATTATATTTCAGGAGCCCTCCTATCTTAAAGCAGCAAAAAAATCTTCTGAATTCGTACTAAATAAAATTTCTAAGGATGGAAAATTACTAAAAAGATTTCGAAATAATAAAGCTGCTATTAATGCTCATCTTGATGATTATGCGTTTATATCATGGGGTTTATTAGAGATATATGAAGCATCCTTCGAAACAGAATATCTATCTAAATGTCTCGATTTAATGAATATAATGGTAGATGATTATTGGGATGATAAGAATGGTGGTTTTTTTCTTGGGTCTGATCAATCTGAAAAACTTATAGTAAGGACAAAAACAGCTTATGATGGTGCAATTCCATCGGGTAACTCTGTAACTGTAATGAATATGCTTAAACTCTCACGAATAACTGGTGACGTTAAATGGGCTGATCTCGCAGAAAAAACAATTCGAGCTTTCTCTGACGATATTCATCGCGCACCTACAGGTTATACTTTAATGCTTTCCGCATTCTTATTTGATACAAATAAATCAAAGGAGATTGTTATTGTTGGTAATGGAAAAGATGATAAAACTATAAAATTTATAAATGCAATCCGTTCGGAGTATGCTCCTCATAAAGTCTTATTATTAAAGGATACTTCATTAAATGATAATCAATTAGAACAATTGGCAAATTGGACTAGTACACAATATAGTATTGATGAGATGCCAACTGCATATATATGCAAAAATTTTGCATGTAATCAACCAACTAATGATTTAAAAACTGCATTAACTTTACTAAATGAATAAACCATTTTCTACTAGAATAGGAGAGCTATTTGCTCATATTCAAGATTTATTTGATACTATTATACATATTAGTCTAAAACGTGTACAGAGAAGCAAAAAAACAAATAATAAAATAGGTAGATTCATTTCCTTTATTTCTACTTTAGGGGATGCATATTTCAAAAAATACAAGGACATCAAATCAAATGATTCTAAATAGTAAAAAGTTATATTTGTGGGGGAAATTTTATTATGTTTAAAATGCAGTTACACTGGCAGATAATTATAGGTTTATTACTAGGACTAATCTTCGGGGTCGTTAGTGCCCTTATGGGATGGGGGCAGTTTACAACAGATTGGATAGCTCCATTTGGAACAATATTCATCCGACTATTAAAATTTATTGCANTTCCATTAGTATTAACATCTTTAATCACTGGAGTAGCTTCATTATCTGATCTGAAAAAATTATCTAGAATTGGTGGTAAAACNATATCGATTTATATAATTACAACTGCAATATCTGTANCAATAGGTTTGGTTATTGTAAATATACTTCAACCTGGAAATAAAGTACCATATGATATGCAATCAAAATTACAAGAGACTTATCAAGCAGATGCTTCATACCGTGCTGACTCTGCACAAGAAGTAAAAGAACGTGGNCCACTGCAATTATTTATTGATATGGTACCTAGTAATTTTTTTGAAGCAGCATCAAATAATCGAAATATGTTGCAAATNGTATTTATTGCNCTTCTNATCGGTATAGGATTAATTCAAATTCCAAAAAAGAAATCTAAACCTGTGTTGAATNTTTTTGAAGGCCTGAATGATGTAATAATTAAATTGGTTGATATCATCATGTTAATTGCCCCCTTAGGTGTTTTTNCTCTAATTGCACAAACAATTAACAAAGTTGCTGGAAATGATCCTNATCAAGTTGTNGAATTGTTANGTGCTCTGGGCTTCTATATGATCGCCGTAATTATTGGGCTTANTGTACATATGGCACTAACATATACTACATTGCTAAAANTCTATGTAAAAATGCCTTTAAAAACTTTCTTTANNGGTATNGGCCCTGCACAATTACTNGCTTTTTCTACTAGCTCTAGTGGNGCAACGCTCCCTGTTACAATGGAACGATGTGAAGATGAATTAGGAGTTAGTGAAGAAGTCTCTTCATTTGTGCTTCCTATAGGAGCAACTATNAATATGGATGGTACAGCTTTATATCAAGCAGTNGCAGCAGTTTTTATTTCACAAGCTATNGGTCTTGAACTANATCTATTAGATCAGTTAACTATAGTTGTAACAGCAGTTCTTGCATCCATTGGCACAGCTGCGGTGCCAGGAGCAGGTATTATTATGCTAGTAATTATTCTTGAANCAATAGGTGTNCCAAGTACTGGNATTGCATTAATCTTAGGCGTAGATCGNATTTTAGATATGTTGCGTACTGTTGTTAACGTTACGGGNGATGCCACTATAGCAGTGACTATTGCTGCATCTGAAGGACAATTAAGACCACCTAAAAAAATAGCAGATTAAGAAACATCCCATGACACATCCTTTGAGCCTCTTAACCAGAGCTGCTTAGGATGAAATTCAATTCTTGCTGGAGTTTGTAAGCATGGTTCTCCATCAACATTGATTGGCAAAGAAGGATCATGTGCAATATCAACCGGTTCATTATTTTGATTAACAGATTTTATTTCAAGTGTTCTACATTTATCTAGAGTTATTCCCCATTTACCAACATGCTTTCCCTTTCTCAAAGGCCCCATTAATAATAACATTTGCAATCTAGTAAGATTCCACGCCTTACATAAATAAGCATGGTCTTTTATTGGTGAAGCCCCTGGGGCTACCCAGTAACCACCTCCAAAATATTCAGATAATGTAAAAACAAAAAGTGAGAAATTAATTATGACAGGATTATCATTGTCAATTTTAACCCAAGCATTCCGTTTTCTCCATTTAAGAATTTCGGTAATTCCTAAGTAAGTATATTTTAGATTGCCTTTTATCCATTTTCCTCTTTTAAGTTTCGCTCTAGATACTAAAGAAGTTATTCCTGAATCTGTTTCATGAAAAATCCAACGGACAATTCTATTATTTTCTTTCGCTGTACCATTCCACTTTGAATCAGCAGTAGGGGAAGGATAATTTTCTTCTTTAGGCATTGGTTCAGCTTCTATACGTAAAGCTCCAATATTTCTATCTACTCCATTAATAATAATATCAATGATATTATCTAAATCATCCGAGATATATCCATGTACTCTAGCAACATCATTTCCAGTTCCTGCAGGAATAATTGCTAACGGTATTTTACTGCCTCTTAATCCTGAAGATACTTCATGTACGGTTCCATCCCCACCACAAGCTACTATAACTTTTATATCTGAGCGGTTTCTTAATGAATAAGCTATTTCTGAAGCATGCCCAACTCTTTCCGTTATAAATAACTCAGTTGCTAATCCTTCTTTCTCAATTTTATCCTTTACCATTTCCCATGTCTTTATTGATTGGCCATCCCTAGCAGCAGGATTAATTATACAAGATATTATTTTCTGTGAATGATAAATTGATGGATTAGTAGAAGAATTATCAGTTTCCATTTAATGAAAACTATTTATTATAAATAAAATATCAAATTCTATTTTAACGGTATTTTTCAGGTTTATAATAAAATTGTTTTCCTTTTGTACCTGGTTGAAGGATCATTTGCAGATACGGAACCCGCTCCTCATCAAATAATTCAAGACCCTTCAAAAAAGGATGATTATTTATTACCCCCACTTCACCCTGCTCTTGATGTTCAAAAAGGGCTGCCTGTAAATACAAATCTGCTAAATAAATTTCATCATCTTTAGAAACAAAGGCTTGAAAGTAGCGCTCATGTCCAAGATAATCTCCAATATTATTACAACAATTTTTCATTGTTAGAATAGAGCTATCTCCATCTCCAAATTCCAACTCATTATTATCGCGGTTAATTTTCCCATATTCTAGTTTATTGTAAGAAGGTAGTTTGTAATAATCAGCACTATGGTCTAGGTGTTCTTGTGATGTGCTACCAAGTGAAAATACGTACATTGCAAATTTTGGAACACCTCTAGATAAATCAGGCGCGACCACAATAGCAGCTATTAATTCCTGAAAACCTGGAAGATGTCCAAGACCTCCTTCAGGAAAATTGAATGCAGTAATATTTAATAATGAAACTCCAGGTACAATTTCCATTGGACTTAATTCTTTGGGTAATAATGAAGATATTTGATCCGTATCTACTTCATAGAATGTTGTCATTGCATAATCAAATTCCCAAATAATCAAATTATCTCCTGGAATATGTTCTTTCATAATATTAATCCTATTTTATATACCAAAATTAAATTCTTTTGAAGCATCAATTAAGGCTTCTGCGCATCCTTCTAATTGTTTTTTATTATGTTCTGAAGTAACAAAAGCACGTATAATTGATTTATTTTTTTTCACTGCAGGAAACATCATAATTGAAAAATCATATCCTTTTTTCATCAAATAATCTCCAAGAGGGAGTGATTTTCTCTCATCACCAAAAATAATAGGAATCACCCATGAATGAGAAGTTCCAATATCTACTTTATCCTTTAATAAAGATCTTAGATAATCCGCATTCTCAATTATCCTTTTACGTTTTTCATCCCCATCAGTACCAGAGGCTAATTCTAGAGCTTTTATTATTCCTCCAGTAACTGCAGGATCTAAGGCACAAGAAAACATTCTTGATCTGGCATAATAATTCATATAATTAATTAAATCATTTTTTGCATAGACACATCCACCTATACCTCCAAATGATTTACTGAATGTCCCAATAAGAAGATCTACATCAGCTAGAACATCAAATTCTTCAACAACTCCCTTACCTGTTGCGCCTGCAATTAATAAAGAATGTGCTTCATCAACAAGTATTGATGCACCGTAATTTTTCGTAACTGTAACAATATCTTTTAAATTTCCATAATCACCATCAGTGCTATAAACTCCCTCGACACACACCAATACCCTTCTGTTTTCTTTAGAAATCCTTTTCAATATTCTTTCAAGAAATTCTGCATCATTGTGTCTAAATAATTTTATAGTACCTTGTGACATAACTGCGCCATCTATTAAAGAAGCATGGGATGAGTGATCTAATACAACATAATCTCCTTTATGAATATAACTGGAGACAACACCGATATTCGCACCATAACCAGAAGAAAATAATGAAACTCCATAACCTTGTTGACCAAAAAAACTAGTTAGAGATTGTTCTAATTTTTTGTGTATATCAAATGTTCCATTTAGTAATGGGCTACCCGTGGCTCCTAATCCAAACGCGTCCAAAGCATCTTTAGCTGCTTGAATAACATCAGGATGATTTGCATAACCCAAATAATTATAACTGGAAAAATTAACCAAATCATGTTCATCACCATGTATTCTACGGACACTTATTTCTGGGGTTTGAGGGGTTAAATGAGGTGTCTCAAATGTATATTTATCTGCTTCAATTATATCATCACGCCATTGATTGAATTGTTTTATTTCAGAGTGATTTTTCCCTGAACTACGTGAAAACATATCCAAAGTAAATTCAGTATACGAAGGTCGACTTTTTTTTGCTTTTTTATCTGACATAATTAATTATAAAGATTTTCTCAAATTGATAGCAGCGGGAAGATTATGAAATATAAGATCAAATACCAATCAAATTAATTCATTAAAGTATACTTATATACTAAATGCTTTATTAAAATACCTTGAAAGAAAATTTACTATCTTAAATATTTCTTTAAATTTCAAAAAAAAGGGGATTTTTTTTGAAATTTCTCTATGCTCAAATAATTCAGATACAAGCAAATTACTATTCTGTAATCTGCTATGTAATTTTATTGATTCAGTAAAAGGTGATAGTGAATCATTTTTTCCATGAATAATAAAAACATTATTGTTAATCTTATTACACCATTCTTTTGCCGAAAAAAAATCAATTTCATTTGAACAATTATTAAAAATAATATCCATAATTCTTTTTAACTCATCTGATACATTTAATTCTATAGTGTCAATTATCAATTTTTTCTCAAAGTCATCTAAATTATTAATTGCATTATCAAATTTTTCATATTTTTCATGAATAAAATAAATCAGTGCTTTTTCAATTCTTTTAGTATTATAGCCAATATCAATTTTATGTAAATAATTATGGAGCATAACTATAACGCTCCAAGGATCAGGCTTTATTTCAATCTCTCTACCGTTATAAATAATTTTTCCATTAAACATAAATTCCATTGTAGTCCTTGCATCGTAAGATGTGCCAAAAACAAGAACAGATTTTGGTTTATTTTTAGCTAAAAATGGATCTAAACAAGACTTTAATACTATAACTCCCCCAAAACTTACACCTGCTATATTGATTTGATTATTATACTCACTAAAATTATTAAATATCCATTTATAAAAATGTACAGTCCAAAGTAAAATATCTTCTGATAGTTTTAAATTAATTAAAGGTGGTATTCTAGGTAAAAAAACTTTTACACCATTTATTGCCATAGAGCGTGCTAAAGTTATTATTTTGGGATGGGATTCTCCTTTTATTGTTGCACCTGGGTATATAATTAATATCGAACCATTTGTATGATTTGATTCAAATATTTTTAAAGGAGTTTGTTGATTATCTAAACCCGGATAAAAACCATCGCTCTCTAAAACTGANAACGGCGATGAATCTTCATAATTACTCAATCCTTTAATCGTTTTAATAACTGATAGAATACNATATATTGTATTCATTAAAATATAATTGGATTTATTCCCCTAATTCAGCACGGTTTCTACAAAAAGCAGTAATCCCTGTTATTCTTGCAAACCAATTACCAAAATTTGGAAACAATGCATCTATAGCTAATAAAGGTCTTAATGGTCCTGAATTAACTATAACATCAGGCTTATTCTTTTTTATTGCTTTTACTAGAGCCTTAGCAACTTTTTTTGAAGGAATTGTACCTAAAANTAAAGGAGCTTTAACTTGACTATCAGAATACATTCCAACATCGCTAACTAATCCAGGAAATAATGCAGAGACACCAACTCCCGAACCATGAAGCTCTTGTCTTAAGGCATCTGTAAACAAAGCTAGGCCACCTTTTGTTGCTGAATAGGTTGCGTTAAAACTTTCACCTTTTTTTGCTGCTAGCGAACAAATATTTACTATATGTCCACTATTTTGAATTAATTCAGGTAGAAATTGTCTTGTGATTTCCATTGGAGCAATGANGTTAACAGAAGTNATCTTTTGAATATATTCNAAAGTATAATTNTGAAAATAATTGTACTCTTCAATACCTGCATTATTAATTAATATATCTATTTTTCCAATGAGATTTTCAACTTNAGTTTTTAATTGTGATAAATTTGATATATCTGATACATCAAATGAAATACTATGAAATTTTCCACCATTAGCTTCAATATCNATTTTCGTCTTTTTTAATCCTNCNTCAGAACGAGCAATTCCAATAATTTCAACACCTTCATTTGATAGTGATTTTGCAATTACAGCCCCAATNCCTGANGATGCTCCGGTAAGAAGGGCGACNCTATTTTCTAATTTCTTCANNAAANTAAATTTAATTTTTAATCATATATCTNATAATCTAATCACTTTTGAAATTANATCCATCTTATTGCCTANATGATATTAGTTGGATAAATTCCATTAAGTTTTTTGATATACCTGCTTTTGAATGGTTTATTTCAGGATCTACAATAATTATCCTTGGAGGCTNAACTCCATACTTAAAAAACAGGCCTTTTCTATATATAGAATCAAGGAAGTTTGCTATTTNTGGGAGGCCACCACCGTTCATAGAGCGATCCTGAAAANACATTCACTGCAGGTAGCTATAATAAGAANGNCTCATTATTTTATGAGGCNTTCTTATTANGANTTATTTAAAATNTTTTGTATTCTCTCTTTCGANCCTTTTATTTTGAGATTAATTCTATCATCTTGATAATTACGATCTAATACTTCAACATCTCTTTGTGCCATCGATATTTGTCTANCTTNCGAGTAAGGAAAACTAATCTCGATTATCTCATATTCTTCATTCATAATATTAATTATCCTGTTAATTAATTTATTAATACGTAAATAATCTGTTGCAGAAATCATAACGGCATTAGGATAATTAGTCTTTAAATATTTAATTCTATTTCTTGTTGTTACTAAATCTATTTTATTTAATACTATAATAGTTTTTATATCATCTGCACCCAATTCATTTAAAACATTATTTATTGTATGCATATGNTCTTTAATTTGATTNGATGAAGCATCTAAAACTATCAAAACTAAATCTGATTCAACTACTTCAAATAATGTACTTCTGAAACTNGCAACTAAATCATGAGGTAATTTTCTAATGAACCCAACAGTATCACTTAATAAAATAGAGTGATACTTATCAAGATGAACTTTTCTTACAGTNGTATCAAGGGTTGCAAANAANTGATTTTGTATATATACATCTTCTCCTGATAAACATTTCATTAGGCTTGATTTTCCTGCATTTGTATATCCAACTAAAGATACTCTATATTTATTAATTCTCATTTTACTCTGAATTCGTCGTTCNTTTTCAATCTGAAGAAGTTCNTTTTTTAATTTAGAAATCCGTTGACGAATTAANCGTCTATCAATCTCAATNTGTGANTCCCCCATNCCAGCACGAGTTCCAATTCCACCCATCTGTCTTTCTAAATGTGACCATTGTTTNGATAAACGCGGNAACACATACTCTAAATGAGCTAATTCAACTTGCGTTTTTGATTCTCGAGTTTTTGCATGTTTACTAAAAATATCTAATATCAATCCATTNCGGTCAATTATTTTTATTTNTTTTGTAAGCTTTAAAAAATTTTTAATCTGACTAGGGGNTAGTTCATCATCAAAAATNATCAATTTTACTTTAAGNTCTGTAGCTTGTTCTATAATTTGTANNGCNTTNCCTTTACCAACAAAATATTGAGAATTNATTTTTTTTATTGATTGATANANTTGGCCAACTACTATTGCTCCTGCAGTTTCAGCTAAAAGCTTAAGTTCGTCAAGATGNTCTTTTAAAATTTCTGAATCTTGGTCATTACTTAGAACTCCAATAAGNAGTGCTCTTTCAAGATTTAGAANATTATTATTTTTCAAAAATTACTCNATATTANTTTTTAATCTATCTTTATTNGGAATCCCTANTANCGATTCTAATACTAGACAAGTTAAAGCNATAATTAATAAAAGCCTCCAAATTGACTTTCCATATCTAATATCTTTCAAAATANTACTAAAATTCTTATCTGATTCAATAATTCTNATNTTATCCNTAGATACACTTTTTAAAATAGATATGCTCTCATTANTTTTNGAANGCAATTCATTAGGAGANAGTATTGTTGAAAATGAAGAAAAATACTCNCCATTGATATATACATTATANGANCCTAATTCNTTAGTATGAATAATCTGTAATTTTTCATTAGTGTAATCAGGTATTAATTTAATTTCATTATTACTTGGCGAAATTACTGTCCAGTCATCATTTATATCTTGTCCTCTTATATCTATAGTTTTTATATCACCAACTAAAATAGCCTGGGTATTAAATTCCTTAGTTGCAAGCAAAATAAGCATACGGTGCAAAACAGGAATAAGCAATCCTTTGATAGTAAAATCATTCCATCTAAGATTTAACTTTGATGTAAAAGTGAACCCTGTGCTACCAAATGAACTAGATTCAATTAATAATGGGTGGCCATTATTTAATTTTATAANAGGTAAATGATTAGATTGTAAACGTACTTCATTATAAGAAAATACTTGCGGTAATTCATCTTCTAATTTTACTATATCCAAATCAGTAAAAAGCGAANTATTCTTTTCAATAATCGTGGTTGAAAAAAAGGATTCNCCATCCAAGNTTACCTTTTTAAGNAGTTCTGGAAGCTTCAACAAAGAAGGCCATAAAAGGGGTTCAGATTGCTCTAACTCATTTCCAGCAAACCAGATTAATCCTCCCCCCTGCATAAGGAACCTTTGAATATCTTCTATTGCTGCAGAAGTTAGTTTTGGACAATCATGAATCAATAATATNTCAAAATTGTTTAAAAATATTCTATCTATATTTGANGATAACTTTTTATCAACATGAAGTAATCCTGTATTGCCGGTTATTGAATTTAAAGCTAAATCAAGAAGGAATAATTCATCTTGAGACTTACTAATAATTTTTATAGCTATTTGATTTGGAATAACTAAATCAAAGTTTCGATAATTATCTAATAAATAATCATCATCAGGAATAACTATTTTCCCATTTATAATTCCAGTTTTTCCNGGAAAAACTTGAAACATAAAATCCTTATACTTATTAGGTTGAAACTGACTAACAACTTGCCCTACGCGCTCATTATTTAAGAATAATTCAATGGGGACATTTTTTACTTCATTTATACCATTATTACCAAGATTGGTATTTAATTTTATTAGATGATTAGGTAACATTATTTCACTTAATATATCTACACTTTTGATAGAAATATTATTATTTACATTTGGCTGGTTAATACAATAAAAGGTCCATTTATCGTAATTTAAAAGACTATCTGCTTCGATTTTGGGGGTTGTTTGAAAGTCGCTAAAAATATAACATTCTAAATTGGGCTCTGAAGCTTTAATATGGTTAATTAATGAATCAGTAAATTCCCAAATATTATCAGATAAAAATGTTTGGGATATATCTTCCACTTTTGAAATAACTTTTGACTCATTTAAATAAGAACCTTCATAAAGCTTTTGTGGTGGATTAGTCTGATAAATCTCTAATGTGGTCTGACCTTCTAAAACTTTTAGTAATTCTGGTATAGTTGATTTGACTCTATCAAGTAAGCTAATGTCATTTATTTTAACAGCCATACTTGCAGAATTATCAATTAATATAATTGCTCTAGATTCGATATCACCTATAAAATTATTAACAGAATCGCCTTTAATTAATGGTCTTGAAAATATTAGAATTAAACACAAAATAGCAATGGTCCTAAGGAACACAAGTAACCACTGATTTATTTTCAAATGTCTTATAGTTTTATGCTCTAGTAATTTTATAAATTTTAAGGAACTGAACTCTTCATACCTTGTTTGCCTTAAACTAATCAAATGTATAATCAAAGGTATAGACACAGCAAACAATGCCCATAGAATAGATGGCGACAAAAACGTCATATTAAAACGATACTCATAGCATACATTATGGTTCCAGAAAACAAGGGGATTCTGAGGTTGTCATCAAGTGAAACTGGAATTAACTCGATTATCATTGCCGAGAAAGCTCCAACAATTATTATCACATTAGGTAGATTTAAATCCATCATTAATCCTATAATTAAACATACAATCAATCCTGCTAAAGCTCCTTCAAAAGTTTTATTATAAAACTTTATTCTACCAAATTTTCTTCCAATTATGCCAGCAGTTGTATCTCCAATTGACATAAAAACCAAACTAAGTACGGCAATTTCTTTTGGAAAAACTGCGATTGATAATGTTGAAGCTATAAATACCCATGTGGCTCCTGTATATTTTCCACTTATCTCATGATTGCGAAGCATTGTAAATAAATAACTATCAAANATATTTTTTACTATAGATGAATTAATCCTTAAATACTCAATTAATANTGAAAATNAAGTTATTGGTACTAAAACAATAAGAGCCTCTATTCTAGTATTGAAATAAAATAAATAGGTAAATGGAATAATTAAGTTAGAAAGATGAATTAATTTTCTAAGTAATTCGCTNTTCTTATGGATCATTGTTTAAACTATTAAAAATATCCTGTATATCAAGTACGCTTACAACTAAATTTATTGTCGCAGTAACATCTAGTACTGTTCCATTTTTTATAGATTGATCAAGCACTGTATATGGGACTAAATCTTGATCTTGATGGTAAGAGATTTTACCTACTTTTAATCTAGATTTAAAGATAAGATCTTTAGCTTGATTTATTGAAAGTCCAATAAGATTTGGAACTTGAAAAAAGTTCGGCGGCATACCTTTACTTACAGTAATCTGTATTCCCATACCCTTCTTTCTNCGATCNCCAGCCTTTGGATATTGCCAAGCTATAGTTCCATTTGGATATTCAGGATTNTACTCGGTATATACTGTATCAATGAGTAAGCCCATCTGATTTAACTCAAGTTCTGCACTTCGTCTAGATTGGCCAATAAGATTTGGTATAGCAACAGATTTTTCTGGTTGAGCAATTTTTAATCTTACTGTTCTACCCGATTTAACTCGAGTATTTGGTTTTGGATATTGATCAACGATTGTTCCCAATTNAAATTTATTCGTATAAAGCGTATCTGACACTTCATATCTATAATTTTCAGATTTTANTATTTTTANNGCATCATCNANATTTCTATTTTTTATATCTANCATGATTCTATTTTGGTTTTGCCTAGTATACGCTGGCATNACTAAGTACTCAGCAACAATGGAAAAAATAACTATCATTCCAATAATTGATAATATTATTCTAATTAAGTTCATTTTCCTATCTTTATAAGGCGGACAGCAAACATTCCAATTANTTTATCACGAGGAGGAAATATTTCCATAATATTTTGTTTCTTAAACCATGATCTTGGTAGAGAATTTTCTGAATTATCTATTTTATAATCTTTATTTAATTTAAGAAAAGCATCAATTACATCCCAATTTTCTTCCCTCTCTAATGAACAAGTAGAATAGCAAATAACACCATGTGGTTTAATATATTTAGAAATATTTAGCATAATAGCTAGTTGTTTTCTCTTTAATTGTTTTATCTGATCTCTATTACATTTCCATCTAATTTCAGGGTTTTTACCTATTGTACCAGTGCCTGAACAAGGCGCATCAATAAGAGCTCGGTCTAATAAAGGAAATTCNNCCTCCTCAGCATTTTTAATACACCAATTAATCCAATTAATTTTATGCCTAANACTATCTTTATAACACATGTTAATGCGATTNTTACTAATATCAGATGCAATTAATTCTCCATTATATTTCATTTTTTCAGCAATGTAGAATGCTTTTGTCCCCGGAGCAGCACATGCATCTAATATCACTTCACCTGGCTTTGGATCTAATAATTCTACAACTGCACCAGCCGCACGATCCTGAATTGATATAAAACCATTATTAAATAATCTATTATTTAATAACGATCCAGNCCCTTTTCTCAAATAGTAAAAATTTTCAGAATTATTATATCGTTCAATATGTATTTTATCTATTTTAAGTTTATGTATTAAGGTTTTGTGATCAATCTTTAATTCATTCCTACGGATCATCAATGNATTAGCNTTGTTAAAATATTCGCATAATTTAATTGTCTTTTTTTCACCNTATTGATTTATCCATTTCTTTACGATCCAATCTGGGTAAGATAAACCCACTGCTATATTAACTGGGAATTCTCCTTTAAAAATATATTTATCCGCAACTGAAATTTTTCTAAGTATAGCATTAACAAATCCAGTTATATAACTACCTATAATTTTTCTACTTAGTTTTACATAACTATGAACTATTGCATAATCTGGAGAATGCTCATCAATTATCAATTCATAGATAGCTAATCGTAGTACATTTCTTATAGGAAACTTCAGATTTGCTTTATTCTTTATTAAGTTTTCATCAATAATACTATCTAATAATCTTTGCCATTTCATTACTTCATTAGTTAAAACTATAGTACGCTCTGCAATTATTTTTGTTGGTTTTAACCTTATAAAGTGGTCGTTTCTAATACTTTTTAACCAACGATTTGCNCCTTCATATTCTAATAAAACTTTAAATGATAATAATCGTGCATCCAAAATTACNTACCGAAATAATCACCAATTTTTATAGAATAACCATTGAGAAATGATTTTATATCTAAAGATTTTTTCCCTTCTAATTGAAGGCGGATAATAGATAATATTCCATTTCCTGTTTGAACAAATAATTCATTCTTTGATACATCGACAACTTGACCNGGATCAAAAACCGATTTATGCATATTATTATTAATTATGACAGTTTCTTGAATTTTAATTTTTTTACCATTAATTCTTGATTGTGCTCCTGGAATTGGTGTAAGACCTCTTACAAAATTATGAATACCAATTGAGCTAGAATTCCAATCTATAAAAGTCATTTTCTTTGTAATCTTGGGAGCAGTTGTAANAAAGTTTTTATCCTGCTTAACAGGTNAAATTTTTCCGTCTGAAATTAAATTAATTGTATCTAATAATAACTTAGACCCCTTTATAGCCATTCTTTCTNTAAGAGAACCATAATTTTCATTTTCTACAATATTTATTTTTTTCTGATTAATTATTGCGCCTGTATCTACTTGAGGTTCAACAAAAAATGTGCTTAGCCCTGTTTGTTTATCGCCATTGATTAAAGACCATTGGATTGGTGCAGCTCCTCTGTATGCTGGAAGTAATGAACCATGCAAATTTATACTCCCTAATTTTGGAATACTTAATAAAGATTTTGGAAGAATACGATAAGCAACAATTACAAACAGATCAGATTCATATTTTGTCAATTTATTTTCAAAACTAATATCATTCAGATCTTTTTGTTCAATTGTATCAATTCCTAATTCTTCACACTTTAAAATTATAGTATTGCTGCTATATTTTTTTTTACGCCCTATCTCTTCAGGAGGATTTGTAACTAAACTTAAAATATTATGATCAGATTTCATCAATATCTCTAAACTAGGAAATGAAAATTCTGAGTTAGTCATAAAAATAATATTCATAATTGAAGAAACTTATTTGTTATTAATATGTGGTATTGTGATTCCAAAATATTAGAATCGAATAAAAGACTGGTTGCAATATAATTAAAGAACGAAGTCTCTTTTATTATGTTTAGATATATTAAGGATAATTGAGCTATCTTCAATTTCTTTCAACTTCTTTTTATACTTTATAGCCAATAATGGATTAACTCGGTCTATAATGAAAACTCCTTTAAGGTGATCCATCTCATGTTGAATAACTCGTCCAAACAAACCGCCAAATTCATCAATATGTTCTGATCCATCTGGTAATTGATATTTAAATCTAATTTTTTCAGGCCTCTTAATTGGNAATCTAACTTCTGGTATGGATAAGCAGCCTTCTTCCATTTCTNATNAACCAAAACTATNAATTATTTCACCATTAACAAAAATATTAGCATCNTCAGCTTCATCCGTATGTGAAACATCAATTATCATTACGTTNAGATCTATTCCAACTTGATTTGCAGCAAGGCCTATGCCATCTTCTTCATACATAGTATCAAACATATTTTCTATAATTTCTGGAAGGATTTTATAATCAGTTACAGGTTTACATTCTTTCCTTAAAATAGGGTCACCATAATGAACAACATCTAGTATAGCCATTAATTATCATCTCCTAAGTTTGAATCTTCTTGNATAGAACCATCTGCCAAACCNGAAATAGCAGATCTATTTATATTAATATTCAAANTCTTATCTACTTTTAGTACGATTAATTTACCTTGATTTTTCATTCCAGCTACCGTGCCATGTATCCCACCAATAGTTATTACTTTATCACCTTTTTTTAAAGNAANTAACATATTCTNTTTATCTTTTTGACGTTTNGCTTGNGGNCGAATCATTAAAAAATAGATTATTAACATTATGAGGAAAAAAGGTAAAAAAGCTGCAATACCTCCGCCACCCTGGGATGCATCGGGATTAGCAGCGAAACCGTAAAGAATATCCACAAAAAACTCCTTATATTTTAAAAGAAAAAATTATCGACTATTAAAAGTTATGACAAGATTTNCTTTAATTTGTATTATTTAATTTTGGAAGTGATATTTCTATTATGGAACCTTGATCTGGTTGTGATTTAGAAACATAAATAGTTCCACCATGTATNTCTTTAATAATCCTCGATGTAAGAGAAAGGCCTAGCCCCCAACCTTGTTCCTTAGTACTAAATCCTGGTCTAAAGATATTTTTCCAATTTTTTCTTAGTATTCCCTTTCCAGAATCTTCAATTTGAATAGTTATATTTTTTTTATCTATCTTTGATTTTAAAGTTATACTACCTTCGTTATCTAAAGCATCGATTGCGTTTTTAACAACATTTTCAATTGCCCATGAAATTAATATTCCATTTGCTCTTATTTTAATATTTGAATCTAATTGATTATCAATAACAATGCTCTTACCCATTGAGGGGATTCGACGATTAAAATATAATACAACATTATCAATAATGCTTGATAAGTGGATTTCTTTTAGCTTTGTTTCCGATCCCATTTTACTAAACCTATCACTAACTTGTTGAAGTCTATCTAAGTCTATTAAAATATCATTAATTATCTTTTCTTGATCATCTGGTTTCTTTTTTAGCCATTCTAGCCACCCCATTAAAGATGAAATTGGTGTTCCTAATTGGTGAGCAGTCTCTCTTGCCATCCCAACCCAAATATTTCTTTTTTCATTATTCCTAATAATTGAGAAACTTATAAAACCTAAAAATATAAATAATGTTATGGCTCCAATTTCGATAAAGGGTAGCCACTTTAGCTTCTCTATTTGACTTGAATCACCATAATGTAGATATCCAATTAAAATTATCTCGTTTGTCAAAGGATTNGTATATCGTAAAGGAATTGCTTCATTTTGTTCATCCATTGTTAATTGGACTTTTTTAAGCTTNGACTTATCAGTATTGATATTTTTTGAATAGATTGGCTCTCTTTGAGCATTAGAGTATATAATTGGAAACTGAGCTTTTTGAATAATTTCATCAAAAACAAAATCAAGATTCGTATCATTCTCATCAGAAATTGTTTCAGCAATTATTTCAGCATAAAGTTTTACAATTTCACCATTATCATTCCTTAATTCATTTACTATACCTTGCGTATAACTCAACAAAAAAATTATTAAAACAAATCCAAGTAAAAACAAACCGGCTTTTATATTGCTAGTATATTTCAGAAAATCCATNGTCAATATATTGATTTACGATAACCAAATATTATCATTCCAATAGTAAGAAAAAATGAGCTTAAAGATATAAGAACACCTTTATTGAATGATGATCTATCATAATTAAATACGATCTTATGNNGACCTTTAGGAATTATTAAACCTCTGATNACTCCATTAGTTTTAAAATATTCTATCTGTTCCCCATCAATTGTTGCCTTCCAACGCAAAGGATAAAAAACTTCACTTACGATCAAGAAGCTTGTTGAATCTGATTCTGTTTCAATCTCTAATCTATGNAATGAATTATTAATACTATTTATTTTCCCTATTGAAAATGTTGTATTAAATGATATATCATTTTGACTTACAAATGCAACTTTTTCTGGTTCAAATAATTGGTTTTTGATCTTCCCCCAGGGAAAGTTATTCTCAGGATAAACTTCTATATTTTTAGCAAACCAAGCACGTTTCTGATAATTTTCTAAACGATACATACTGACAGGTATATTGCCTCTACCCGATTTCATCCTAGCTTGTTTAATCTCGATCAGGTCAGGATGATTAATGGATTGAGTACTTAAAAAATATTTTACATTTAACATACCCATTAAAGCCAGTGTATTAGCATTGTTAGTATTTTTCAAAAAATTATTATAAACATTAAGTTTTGCCGGGTGATAACCACCAATAGANTCAACACCAAAAGCACGAAGTCTAGTCTCACCAAATAGTTGACCTGCAGGATAAACACGGAACAGTTCATTTTTATCACTACTTAATATTTTTGAAATTTGATCATGTTGAAAATACCTATCAACAATTGAGTTATTTAATAATTGCGATGATCGACCAGAATTTTTTTTAGGTTGAATAATTTTATTATCTACAATCATTACATCTAATGCTAATAACAATAAAATTGCCATTGAAAAAATTCTAATAGATACTTTATTAAAAATATAACACCATATCAATGCCATAGTTGTTGATAAATAGAAAAGCACTCCCCAAGCATCTTTATACCACATATCCCAACGTAAAGAATTAATAGCCTGAACTAATCGGGGGTCTTGTGTCCGAGGTTGAGTAAAACCTGAAGAAACTAAATCTTTCAATGTCGACTCACCAAAGCTAAGTATTAATAACAAAAAAATTAATACACCAGTTGATGGCCAAAACCAATTCGGCAACTTATTTTTATTGATAGATATTAAATGATCCATACCTATAGCTGCCATTATACACGTATTAAATTGCACTAATATTAAGATCATTGCTGGAACGCGAAACTTNTTAAANAATGGAAAAAAACTATAGAATAAATCATAAATAATTGCCAGATTTTTCCCAAATGAGATAAATATTGCTAATAGTGAAGTAGTAAATAAAAACCACATAAATCTATCTCTTTTATATACAAAACCAATAATGGCCAATAACATAGTNATAATACCCATATAATTAGGGTAATCAGTGAATGGCATATCACCCCAATACGTCTGACCTCCAAACCCTAATGCAGANGGAATGAAAAATGTTAATAATTCTTTTGGTGAAAATGACCAGCTAGTAGCATAATTATAATCAGCNCCTCCCCCACTACTTCCTCGTACAGAAAAAGGTGTATATTCTAAGGATGGCAAATAAATAATTAACGCTATTGCTATTGCTAATATTGCTGAAATAGTAAAAGCTCCTAAGCTTACTAACGGTTTATTATTACTCTTGTTATCTTTAAAATCTAAAATAAAATTAATTAGNACATATGNGCCTATTAGCATCCAGGTATAATATGCTATTTGCACATGTGCTCTTTGAAGTTGAAACCCCATTAATATTGCTAAAATTCCAATATTTAATAAATTTGGATTTCGAAATAGTTTCATAGTAAGCATCATAATCCATGGAATATATGCTGCTGTCATCATCTGGCTTCCATGACCAAATACAATCATTGTTATCATAAATGGAGTTATCATAAAAGCTGATCCACCCAAAAATGCAGATAAACNGGATAAACCGATAAAACGTAATAATAAATATGACCCTATACCTGCAAATAGAAGATGAAGTAATTGANTCATATTACTTGATAGAAAAAATAAATTAAGTATGTAATTAGGAAAATATAATAAACTAACAAAAGTAAAAGCATCTGCAGTTGGCATTCCACTAAAAATCCAAGGTTGCCATAATGGAAATTCATTATCTAGTTTATTCATTTCTTGAAGAATTATACTAGCTCCACGAGGATTTAATGAATCAGGTGAACCAAATGTTTTACCACNAAATATAATGGGATAAAATAGAATTAGGATAAAAATAATCATTCCCAAAAGAATAATTAAATTTTTTCTATTGATTNTNTTTTCAAACATTGNAATTTTTTATTTATTTTTAAAAAACATCGCTTTTAATGCAGAAATTACCTGTTTATCATCTTCATCAAATCCGATTAACCAAAGTAGAAGAATAAAAGAAATTCCTATGATTATGCTAGCTATTATAAGACTAATAATAGTGTGGAAAGGCATAATAAATGGTTTTATAAAAATCATTACCATTAATACAACAAATATTGCAAAAAATGGTTTAATTAATTTGTAGCTCAAGGGCTGCAATCTTAAAATATACCAAATCTCTATNGATCGAATTAGTCCTAGTAAAGACATAGAAATTAAAGTAGCAATAGCAGCACCCAATCCTGTATATATAGGAATAAGATAGATATTTAAAGCAAGGTTAATTAATAATACAATTATAGAATTAATAAAATTTATTTTCGGATAACCTGTCATTGTTAGAGTTGGCCCACCAATTCCTATAAATGTCTGAATTAATACTGAAGTAGTCAATATTGATAATATCATATAGCTTTCTTGGTATTGTGTGCCAAATAAGAACATTACTTTTTTTGGAAATAAAATAATTAATAAAAATAAAGGTAATGCAATAGTCATTATCCAGCGAACAACCAAATGATATAAACTAACCATACCTTTGCGATCATTATTTGAATTTAATTCTGATAATATAGGAGAAAATATTCCCATAAATGCAATTAAAATCATCCTCATTAGACCAGCAGTTCTGGCTGGAGGATGATACATGCCAACAGTAGTGTTATCAAAGAAAAATCCTAGCATATAAATATCCATCCAATGCATAGCAGTTCCAATTATAGTTACAAACATTAATGGATATGAAAATCTTAGTAGATCTACACTAAATTTAGATCTTGTTATATCAATTAAATTTATTTTATCAAGATGTGACATTTTTATTTTAACTAGCTTCATTAAAAAGAAAGCAATTAATCCACATCCAAAAATCGAAGAAAATAATATAGGTATTGAAATAGCAACTTCATTTGATATCTGAAGTCCCATTAATATTGTCAATAAAGATATTATCGGAACAAAAATATTAATTACAAAAGATTTGTACTTTAGAAGCTTAAATGACTGCGTAGCGCTTGCAATAATTATCATAGTAACTGAAAACGGTAATGCACAAGCATTAAAGATTAATACACGTTTTAATAATTGACCTCCAGCAAAAAAATCATGAGCTAACCAGTCAGATATAATAATTAGTATTATTGATGAGCACACAGATAAAATGAGACCCATCTTTATTGCTGAAAAAATTATTTCTTTTCCATCATTTAATAAACCCTTCCCAAAATTTTCGGAAACATATTTTATTACACCATTATCTAATCCTGCCTTTCCAATAACTTCAGCAAATCTCATTATTGCATTTCCTAAGGAATAAATTCCTAGATATGTTGGACCAACCCATCTTGCAAGGATAAGGACAAAAAGATATCTAAATCCCGATCCCAAGCCCATACTTAAGAATGAGATTATAGCTTCTTTAGCAATTTTTTGTGGATGTTTCATAAAGGGATCGTTAATTGCATTCTGGTAAATTAAGTATAGAGATGTAAATTAAACTATGTATTAGGCCCTAAAGCTAAAAAAACATTATTAACAATGAATATTATTTGGTTATCAGAAATTAAATGGAATTATCTTAAAACAAGAAAACAACAAATTATTTCACGTTTTCCTGATGATAGTTCTATTTTATTCATTGAGCCTATTTCAAAGAAATTATCTAATAATTATTATCCAATAGAATATAGTCATGTTAAAGCAGTTACAATTCCTCAACTAAGAAGTGTTCGTAATAGATTATCAAATAAAATATTAAGTTATCTATTCATTCGTAAAATTATTAACGCACTTGCTACTTTATGGTTCAGATTTTTCTTCCATAAAATTATTAATAATGCAAATTGTATAATTACTTCTAATGTATACTGGTCTCCATTAATAAAAACATATAAAATTAAATATCCGGACTTACCTATTATATATGATTGTAATGATAACCCACTAGCTTTTCCTGGAACACCTAATTATAAAAAAGAATATTTCATAGAAACTTTGTCATTAGTAAATAAAATAATTATACCACATGTAAGTTATAGAAACTTTATTCCAAATAAATTTCATTCAAAAATTGAAATCATTACAAATGGAGTAGACTTTGAATTATTTCAAAAAATAAATAAACCAATAGAAAAAATAAAAAAAATTAAGAAACCAATTATTATATATATAGGTGCCATATCTGAATGGTTTGATTTTGATTTGACCGAATATTTACTGAATAATAGTTCTTATAACTTTGTTTTAATTGGCCCTGTTAGTAAAAACGCTATAAATAGACTAGATGAATTAAGTAAACATAATAGATTGCATTTTTTTAATGCTATTAATCATGAGGAAATACCTCATTATTTATTTGAAGCTAATGTTTGTATTATTCCTTTTATTAAAAATGAACTTACAGAATCTGTATTACCAAATAAACTATTTGAATACTCAGCTGCTGGAAAGCCATCTGTCATGACTAATTTTAACGCTTATCTCAGTGAGTTTTCTGATTTTGTTTCTATAACATCTGAAAAAGATAAATTTCTAAATAAAATCAAAAACCAAATTGAGAACCCTCAATCTGAAGAAAAATTGAAAGAATTTGCGATGAGCTTTGATTGGGGTATGATAAGTATTGAATACTATGATTATATCAAAAAAATAACTGAAGAAAACAAATGATAGTATATAGACTAATATTATTTAGAAAATTCATTAGAATGTTCTAATTCATAAATCTGAATTTTATCAAAAAAGAGCCTTAATAATGGACGTATACCTTTAATGTAGAAAATTAGAGGGTGAACTCGAAAATATTCTTTTCTAACTATTTTAAATCCAGCAACATGAAACAAAGCTTCTATAGATTTAATGGACATTTCATGAAAATGCTCTTTTGACCATAAAAATCGAGGTTTTGATAAGGGTGTTGAAAGAATCAATTTTCCGTTTTCAGATAGAACCCCTTTAATTTGAGATAAATGAAATAGAGGATTAAAAAGATGTTCAAGTACTTCAAAAGAAGTTACTAAGTCAAAGTTACCTTTAAGAGTAATATAATCTAGATCTCCTTTCGTATTATCAAATTTAATTTGATATTTAGATTCCATCATTTCAGTTAATTCAGAACGATCGCCAATATCTAATGCACTTTTAAAAGAGTAATAATCTCCAATAAAATCAAGAGATTTGTTCCATCTTATTCTTGTAGCTGGTTTATTCGAATAATCGCTATCAATCTTATTTCTAAAACTATTTTCCATTTATAAAAAATAAACAATATTATTTACTTACTGTAATTTAAAGTTAATCTAAATTCTAATTGTATTACTTAACACATAGTTAAATTTAATTATTTATGAATGATCTAATTATCCATTTGCATATACCTAAAACTGGCGGGACTACATTAAGAGATATAGTAAATCGTCAGTATTCATCTGAAAATATTCTCACAATTCAAACTATTGATAAATCAAAAAAAATTGTTAAAATATTATCATCAAATAAAATAAATCAATTAGAAATAATCCAAGGCCATTTAAAATATGGAATTCATAATCATTTTGATAGAACTGCTAAATATTTTGCAATAATGAGAGATCCTGTTGATAGGGTTTTATCATCATATTATTATGTAATTAGTCAAGAAGATAATCCCCAAAACTTAAGCAATACTAATAAAACAATGTCAATCTATGAATATATAAATAGCGGAATTAATCCATTTTTAATTAATGGACAAACCCAATTAATTGCCGGAAAAAAATGTTCAATAAATGACCCTTTAATTAAATCNAATGAATTACTTGACTATNGCNAAAGANAANATTAANAAGAATTTTATNTTNACTGGAACTACAGANNANTTTNATGAATCAATNTTATTANTAAAAANAATNCTCAATTGGAAATCTCCATATTANTCAAGAGCAAACCGAACAAANAATAAACCTGACTATAGTAAAATTGAAACTGAAATAAGNAANTTTATTNAAGANCATAATCAATTAGATANNNATNTNTATAATTNTGTNAANAAATCAATTGATANTANAATAANAGANGCTGGANANGATTTTGNAAGANATTTAAANCNTTTTAAAANAATTAATTCNATNATTAATCCNATTTTTGGATNTANCNGAGCAAAAAGATTNTTNTNTAAATANTTTNACTGATTNNTATACTATGAATAANCCAATNCTAATTACAGGNTCTCANCGTTCAGGTTCTACNTGGGTAGGAAATATTATTAAAAANTTATCAATGATNTATTATATACATGAGCCCTTAACGCCNAATAGTATAACTCGTGGATTATTTAATACTGAANTTTGGTATAAATATTATGATCCTAATAAAGAANATGAAAANGTNGAGTCTATTTTNAATNAACTATTCATTGGNCAATACCCCCTTAAAGCATTACTACATTTTAANAATAGTCTTCCCANTACGGATNATCGAAATCCAAATGGCATCAATGATNATAAGATAGATTTTAAATATTTGAAATGGAGAATAGGCGCCTATTTAGATTCAAAAANATTAAAATTTAATAAAGTTAATCATAATGAAATTATTCCNTTAATTAAAGATCCAATATGTCTAACNGCTGCAGAATGGATCCATAAACGATGGAAATCTAAAAATGTGTTCNTAATTAGACATCCAGCTGCATTTGTTAGCAGTCTANTAAGGTTAAATTGGCGATTTAATTTTGAAAACTTTATTAAACAACCTGATTTAATAAATAGATTTTTAAAACCCTATGAGTCAGATATTAATAACCCTNCTATNGATTTTATATCTGAAGCATCNCTTATCTGGTTATGTACAACAAAAATTATTATAGAATATCANAAGATNTATCCAAATTGGATATATATACGACATGAAGATTTATCATATAATCCAANTAAAGAATTCNAACTATTATTTGAAAAGTTAGAACTTCCATATACAAGCAAAGTAAAAAGATTTATTCAAGCAACATCTGATCATTCAAATCCAAGTGAGGTATCAAATAAAGGNANAGTTCATCAATTACAAAGAAATAGTAGGGAAAANATTAAAAACTGGAAAAAAAGNCTTACTAATAAAGAAATAAAAAAAATACGTGATATAACTGAACATATATCTAATAAATTTTATTCTGATAAAGATTGGTAATTATTTTTTAATCGTGANNGCTAGTTTTATAATTTGATACAATAATTGAAAGGGNANAAAAANNATTATACTAATATATTGAAATNGNTTAGCATGTTTTCTAAAAAGCAAAAATAATCCTATTAATTTTCTTTTGTTTTTAGAAAAAGAAAATGAACCACCAATAGAAGCTGATACTTTATGCCATATTGTTGAATTAGGTGTGTACCATACTTGAAAATCCTTCTTTCTTATAGATAAGGATAAATCAACATCTTCAGAATACATTGGAAAATTCTCATCAAACCCTTCAATATTTTTAAAATCATCATAGCGCATACAAAAACANCAACCTGTAGCATATTTTGTTATNCCTTCTAAATTAAATTTTTCATTATCNTATTGACGTATTCCCCGATGAGATACTGAGCCTGTCCACAAATTTANATTCCCCCCTGCATACCAGATTAATTTGGGATTNTTTTGATAATATATTTTTGGAACAGTTTGATAAATATTTTTATTAGTTAATAAAGGGTTAATTAAAGGGTTAATAAAATCTTTATCTACAACGGTATCATTATTTANAAAAATAACAAAGTCTGGTTTATCATTATTCAAAGANTTAAAACCTCTATTATTTCCTCCAGCAAACCCATAATTNTTATCTAATNTTAAAACTGAGATATCAGGATATATTTTATTAATAGACTCTACGGAACCATCAGAAGATTTATTATCAACAACAAGGATATTATAATTTGAATAATCTACCTTGTTTAAAGAATCTAAGCATTCAAGNGTTAAATCTTTTCCATTCCAATTAAGTACAATTACAGTTACAGATGNATTATTCATTTAACAATGATACTTTGTATTGCTTCAACAAATTTATCCCAAGAAAAANTTTTGTTATATACTTTAATATTCTCTTTAAAGTTTATTTTATCTGANTTAGTATAATATTTAATTATANTATTNGCAATTTCAACTGAATCTGGATTTACTANATAACCAGTTTTACCTTCTTGAACAATCTCACCTAAACCTCCAACATTTGTAACTATAACAGGTTTATTAAAATGATAAGCAANAGGAACAATCCCACTTTGAGTAGCAGATTTATATGGTAGGACAATGATATCAGCAGCAGAAAAGTATAAACTAACTTTATTATGTGGNACAAATTCAAACCTTAAATCAAAAATATCNTTGATTTTATGTTCATCTATCATATTTGAATATGGTTCAGGATTCTCATAACAATCACCTATCGCCANTACTTTAAAGTCAGTTAATTTNTGTTTAAGAACATTTGCTGCTTGTATTAAGAGATCTAAACCTTTGTAGGGCCTTATTANTCCAAAAAATANGATTAGTTTACTTTCATTTATTTTTAAATGACTTCTTGATTCTTCTTTATTAATACTTTTTCCAAATATATCATATAATGGGTGGGGTGTATAAATGTATTTAGCATNTGGAAATAGAGACAATAGATCATTTTCAACTGATCTAGACATAACTATAAAATAATCTATATATTTGAAAAAATATTTAGTTAGTCTGTTATCNAAAAAACGACTTTCATGAGGAATGATATTATCACATATCACTAAAGATTTAATATTGATTTTNTTNTTAATAAGTCTGATTATTGATCCAAAAGAAGGAGCAAAAAAAGGCATCCAGTATTTAAAAATTACAATATCAGGTTTTAATTCAATNATTCTTTTTGCTGCTTTATGCCAAGAAATAGGGTTTATACTATTTATAATTCTTTCAATATTCAAATCAGATTTCTGATTATTATCAAATTGTGATTTNCCAGGGAATAANATACTAGGATATTGTAAAGAGAAATTTATTGCTNTTACNTCATGANNATATGATAATTTTTCATACAAAGTCTGATAAAAGTTAGATATTCCTCCTCTAAAGGGAGGGAANGTCCCCACTATAACTATTTTCACAATAAATCTAAGTTATCATTTAATTATATGATGTATTCTATTTTCATTTTTCTGATTACCTCTAGTNTGCATCTCACCTAAAAGNCCTANAGAAAAGAACTGAATNCCTATNACAATAATCATTACACCAAATACAAGAAGNGCCATATGTTTTTGAAAGGGCTCANNTAAAACATANTTAAGNTANANGACATATAATTCAATAATCATACCTATAAAAAAACTTGATAAACCAAAAAATCCAAACAAATGTAAAGGCCTCTGATCAAATCGATCAATAAATAAAATGGATATAAGATCAAAAAATCCGTGAAATAATCTAGATCCTCCATATTTAGTTTCACCAAATTTTCTTGATCTATGGTTTACTTGAACTTCACCAACTTTAAATTTCTTTTGACCTGCTAATGCAGGTATATATCTATGGCGACCGCCATATATTTCAACAGCTTTCACAACAGAACGTTTATAAATTTTTAGTCCACAATTAAAATCGTGTATTTTTACTCCCGTCATGATCCGTGTTACAAAATTAAATAATTTAGATGGAATACGTTTATTAAATGGGTCGTGTCTTACTTTTTTCCATCCAGAAACAAGATCATATCCTTCATTTAATTTTTCATATAAATTATTAATTTCTAATGGATCATCTTGTAAGTCAGCATCCATCGTTACAACATAATCACCTGTAGAATGATTAAATCCCTCTGCTAAGGCAGCTGCTTTACCATAATTTCGATAAAACTGTATAAGAATGACATCCGCATATTCTTCCGCCATCGTTATTAGAATTTCCGTTGATCCATCCGTACTGCCATCATCAATAAATAAGATTTCCCTTTTTGAGAATGAACCTGTAGCATTTCGAATTTCACCGTATAATTCTTCAATAGAATCTTTTTCATTATATACTGGAACAATTATTGAAATTGAATTATTCATATTTTTGTTACGGATTTGTTATAGGAATAGATTGAGGAATTCCTTTTTCCAGATCTGGATAATTTGAACCAAACTCTCGATTTGTTATTAATATTTCATATTTATCCATATTAGATTCATCGATATAAGCGATCTTTTGAATTAAAGAACCAATTCGTTGTCGATTAGTTTCAAATGTCATTTTAACATTTTTATTTTCAAACTCAAACTTATTATTAATTTCACTATTCAGATCAGGAACGAATCCCCATAGCAATTTTGTCAAGTTTCTTGGTGATAAGTATTCAATAAATGGAAACAAAATAACTAATGAAGTTTGAGTATATTTTTGATTCTGAATCATATCCCATGCACTTATAGATAAACCATCAATCTCTAATAATAAAATCTTGCGGCCCAAAATATCTCTAAATAGTAAAAAAGAATCATATCCATTCGATGTAAATGAAAAATTAAACTTACCAGACTGTTGTCCGTAAATTTCAGTAGATCCTTTACCACGTAATTGACCATAAACCGAAACTAATTTTTTCATAGTCAAGGTTGGTTTTGCTGATAAAGCCAATGAATCAGTAAAGTTATTTTTTACTTTAGTACATCCAAAAAAAATAATAAATAATAAAATCCAGTTTTTATTTTGCAACAATACCTGCTTTCTGCTGTAGGATTTCATTATCTTTATCAATATCTAGAGCCTTAAGATAATATATGAGAGCTTCTTCAATCCGATTGTTAGCAATCAAAACATCTCCTAAATGTTCTAAGACTACCGCATTATCATTCTCTAATTCAACAGATTTACGAATAAAAATTAAAGCCTTTTCAATATTATCCATTTTATAATATATCCATCCAATTGTATCAAGGTATGCTGCATTTTCAGGCTCTAATTCAGTTGCTTTTTTCGCCATAGCAAGAGCTTTATTCAATTGTATATTTCTTTCAACTAAGCTATAAGAATAATTATTAAGCGCTTGAACATCATTCGCATTTGTTGCGATTAGACCTTCATATAATGAATCAGATTCAGTCCAATAATTTAAGGCATCGCTTGCAATTGCAAGAGTATGTCTAGCTCCTCTTGATTCTGGATAAATTTTTAAAGACTGTCTTAAGACTACTGTTGCTTTATCATATTTTTCTAGCTGCTGATAACTACTTCCTAAAAGATATTGTATTGAAAACTCATCATTAAATCTTTTATTTACAGGTTCCAAAATTTTAATTGCTCCAAGTGGATTCTCATTATTTAACTCTGCTAATGCAGCATCTAAATAACCTCTAGGATCTGAAGGATGATGTTCAATAATTTGATTTGCAATTATTCCAGCAGAGTCTAAAATGCTTTGTTCTATATATATATTGGATAGAAAGTGCATTATTGTTGCATCAAAATGATTCATATTAACAAGCTTTTTAAATAATGGCTTTGCTCTAACTAAATCTTCCATTTTATAATACAAAATACCAAGCTGTGATAATCTTTCAGTCGTCTCTCCTTCCATTAGTATTAATGACTCTAGAGCATTAATACCATTCTCATAATCACCTGACATCACAATTAAATCAATATATGTTGATAAGTAATATGAATTATTTTTATCAATATCTATTAGTTTCTTATATAAATCACGTGCTTTATCTAATTGTCGAGATCGTAATGATAAATTTGCTGCTTCTTCTAATATATCAATTCGACTTTTATCCTTCTCAAATGCCTTAATAAATAAAGATATGGATTCATTAATATTATTTTGTGATAACACTAATTTAGCTAGTGCAATTAAATATTTGGGATCTCCTTCTACAGAATTTTCTGCAAGTACTCGATATTGTTCTATAGCTTTATCATGTTTATTTTGAAAAATATATTGATTTGCTAGTATTTCTCTAGCTTCATAATCATTAGGATCAAGATTTAGAGCATTAAATAATAATTCTTCAGATTTTTTCGCCTTCCCTAATTTCCAATAACACTCCGCCATAGAAACAATAATTGTCGCAGCCTCTGGATCCAATTCCAACGCATCTTGGAACTCAAGAATCGCCATTGAATAATTACCTTGAGACATAAATAACTGACCATCCATAAAATGAGCTATAGCTTTAACATTTTCATTTGGTTTAGTTTTTATTTTATCATTTGATTCAGACTGCACTTCTTCTATTCCAATAGGATCTTCCACGATAACTGCTGGTCTTTGAACGCAATTACTGAATACTAATAATGAAAAAATAAAATTGATTTTTTTAGACATATTTATATAAAAGAATTAGATAATTATAAATTTACTATATAAAAGAAAAATTTTAATAATCTCCATGCGCAATTACCGCATTCCCACCATTCTTCTTAACCTCATACATCGCTAAATCTGCATGAGCAATAAGTTCCTTCATTTCTATAGAATGTTTTGGATATTCAGACATTCCTGCGCTTATTGCCATCCTTTCTTCAATGCCATCCTTATTAAAGTGAAATTCTGATACTTTTTCTATTATTCTTTCTGCCACTGGTTGAGCATTTTCTACATCAGTATTTACTAAAACAATAGCAAATTCCTCTCCACCATAACGTGCACAGATATCTATATTACGTACACTATCTTTTAGTATTTTGGATACTTCCCTTAATACATAATCCCCATATAAATGCCCATACGTATCATTAATTCGTTTAAATTTATCTAAATCCAAGATTAATAAAACTAACCTTTGTTTGAATCGTTTTGCACGACTCAATTCTTCAGCTAATCTCTCCTTATATGCTTTATGATTTAATAAATCTGTTAAACCNTCATGTATGGCGCTTTTATACATTTTTGAATATTCATCCTTCCAAGTAAGAATTGAACCCATAGTATCAGCTAATAATTCTAGAAATTGAATATCTTTATTAGAAAAAATAGATTCTTCTAATCTTTCAATTGAAATAGCTCCTAAAATATTATTATCATATNTTATAGGAATAGATAATATGGAATTAAAATTATACTGTTGAATATCTCCTTNTATAAAACGTCCTNTAACTGAATATTTTTCNGTCCAATTAGAAGAATTAATTATTTTACCTANCTTATAAGGTAGACCATGTAGAGTATTATCTATCTCAATGATATCTCCAAGCTTAGAATCCTCGCTAAACCCATCTATCATTTTAACCTTTGCAGTGGAAGAATTAGGCTTTGGGAAAGTAATTGTTAATTTATCATATCGTAAGAACGATCTACATAAAGNTTTTACTTCATCTAAAAGCTCATCTTCTTTTGAATTANTATTTAGCTGATTAAATAATTTCGAAATTCGTATTCGAAAATCTTTATCNCCTAATAATTTTTCTATACGTTGCAATCTACTAATNCCCATTGATAAATATTTTCCTAAATAGGATAATATATNTTTATCTCTATCATTAACCGTCTTAAAATGATCTACCATNAATAATAAACAACCNCCAANATNATTATTATATTTTAAGCGAATACCCATCATACATTCNCTTCCTCTCCATGATTTATCTCCAAATAAATCAATCCATGCATTTTTTTCTTCANTTTGTTGTATCAATGAGGGATTATCTATATNAATAATTTTAANAATTAATNGATTNTCTTTAACTATCTGNTCGGGAAAATCATTTGATGTNGATTTCTGCAATACCAAANTATCTACATTAGGGCTTAACATATATGTAGCNCANTTATAGTCNGGATTCATGGAAATAATCATGTTAAANACTAGTTCCAACAAAGAGTCATAGTTTTCCTTTAACTCTTTNTTAACATTATTTNTCTTNGGAGTATTCCCAANCCCNTNCANNGATCTATCTATCTTTGTACTANTATCACTAGGATNNATANTGTATNGATATAACANCGCTAATACGCTTATAAATACAAAAATCNTTATGAATATACTATCAGTAAGAGNTGGTAAAATAAATAATATAAATGACAATACTAGAATTNTAGTTATTGCCACTTGTCTTAGATTAATCACAATAGATAGATCCTATAAGTAAAACTTACGGAAACTAGCCGTATTTTCGAAGAGTGTTTGGTGATTTATTAATTAAACACTATTTATTACCTACAAGTTTAATATTCTTATCAAACTTGCCATTTTTTATGCTATTTTGATTATCTATATTTGTAGTATCATCATCTTCAGCAAACATTAAATCCTTATCTGGATTAATNANATTTGATGGTTTTGGTATTTCAGCTTCTTGTTCAGCAATNCTTCTAGGGATTGCAATTGAGTCCAAATTACTTCTTGGCATTAATTGTAATGCGACAACAACAAGTGCAACAATTAAACAACTCATTACTGTTGCATAAACAGGTGTGAATCCAAAATATGTTTTTGACCTACCAGAAACAGCATGTTTTTTATTAGAAGGTCTATTTTTTTCAAACTCTACTCTTTTCATTAAATTTTCCATAAAACCGTCAGAAGTTTTTACCTCTGATAAATCTTTCATGGAATTCATTAATAAACGGATAGATTCCATTTGCTCTTTTGCTTCTGGGTTATCTTCCATAAATGCTTCAACTTCTTTACGCTTGGCAAGTGGAAGTTTATTTTCAATATAATCGGATATTAAATCCTCAAACTTATAACGTTCCATCTATATAACTTTCTCCTATCTTAATTCTTTCAACATTTCTTGTAATTGTAAACGTGCACGATTTATTCGTGATTTTACCGTTCCTAAAGGAACCTCTACTATACTACTAACTTCCTCATAAGAAAGTTCCTGAATATCTCGTAAAATTATTACTTCACGGAAATGATCAGGTAAAGATTGTATTGCTTTATGAATTTGTTCTCCAACAAATTGCCCATGTACTGTCTTGGCAGTATCTTCATCAGAAGGTATATCATACTCCCAATCATCCCTGCCCATTTCACTAAGATTTGTAACTTTTCTACGTTTTTTCTTACGTAACTCTGTCTTCGCCAAATTTCCTGCAATTGTATAAAGCCATGTAGAAAATTTTGCAATATTTCGATAATAATCTTTATGAGTATATAATTTTACTAATGTATCCTGAACAATATCTTCAGCTACAACTTCATCATTAACGAAACGATATACAAATGACATCAATCGATCTCGGTATCTGTTAACTAATTCTATATATGCCTGTTCATCTCCATTTTGGAACCTGCCTATAAGCTCTTCATCTGTATATATAAACTTCTTATCCATTTGCTTGTAAGACTGAGAATAAGAAATTTGTGAATAGTGCTTCATCTGATAGGCTAGTAGTTTTCAAACGCTGATCTATTTTCCCTAGAATAGTTAATGCGTACTCTATTTCCTCCTGGTTAAATCTATTTGCAATCTGCGGAAACTGTTTAATCACAGATGGCGGTAGAGGTATATAACTATTTTTGATTGGTAAAGTTCCAGAACTTTTCTTTTTAAATAATAATTCCTGAAAAAATGCAGTTAGGGGATACATTAAGCTTATCATAGAATTCCCTTGATTAAGTAATGATAATCCTAATATCAAAGACCTATCTAAATCTCTTTTACCTAAAGCTTGAAAAAACTGCCAACGTTTATATTGCATCCTCCAACCTGATGATTGATTTATAAAATCTATTGTTATTTCTTCTCCATCTTTGATATTTAAAGATATTTTCTCTATCTCATTCTCAATGTGAAACAAAGAATCACCCGCAACTTCCACTATTATATCTATTATGCTATCTTGAAAGGTTAGCTGTTTTTCCGATAGCATAAATCTCGTCCATTTTTTCATCTCACTGGGAAACGGTGTCTGTACTGAAACAGTATTATTGATTTTCTTTAATTCTTTTGTAATAGACTTTCTATCACTGAATTCATCTTCAATAATTATTAAGCAAATATTTGCCATTGGATTTTTACAGTATGATAAAAAGTCTGATCTAGCTTTATTTCTCAAATTTCCAGGATTTCTAAGGACTAATAGTTTTTTTGTTGAGAATAAATCACTTTGAGTGATTTTATCTATAATATCTTCACTTTTCATATCATCAGGTAGTAAAAATGTCTTATCCTCTTTTATATCATTAAAAATAACTTTACTTATTTCACTAATTATCAGATTTTGGAGATAATAATCAGCGCCTAAGAGGAAATAGACTGAATCAATATTTCCATTTTTTACTTCTCGCAAAGCTTCTCCAGATGAGCGCATTAAAATTTTTCCTTATCTAAATAACTAACTAATATTACCACAATGAAAGCAAAAACGAAGCTTACAAGTCTTTCAGATACTATAAGTCTCAGATCAGTGTTTGCCCAAATAATTGTTGAGAAGAAACCAACAAGTAATCCAGCAATTACACCCTTTCGAGTGGTTTTGTTCCACCAAAGACTAAGTACGAGCACTGGCCCAAATGAAGATCCTAATCCACTCCAAGCATAACTTACAACACCAAAAATGTTCTTACCTGTAAACTCAGAGAATATAGCTATACAGAAAGCAATGATTCCCAAAATTATTATTGTAATGCGATTAATCAATAAAAGAGTCTTATCAGAAAGATTTAGTCCTAAAAACTGATGAATAAAATCTTCAGTNATTGCTGAGGTNGAAACTAGAAGTTGTGAATCAGCTGTAGACATCATGGCTGCAACTGCTCCTGANATTAATAGTCCTGCAAAAATCGGGGGTAAAAGTTCAGTTGCCAATAATGGCATAGCCTGTTCAACATCATTAATAATAAAAAANTCCGGNCCAAAATAATTCAGAGCAACCAGACCTATGAGAAATGCTCCAGAGATGCCTGGTAACGCCCATAATATTGCTATTAANTTTGCTTTATTTATATCCTTAGGGTTTTTTATCGCCATATATCGTATCACTAAGTGTGGTTGTCCCAAATATCCCAAGCCCCAACTCAATCCTCCTAGAACTACGCTTACTGCTGCAAGGCCACTTCTTCCCATAGTATAAGAGGAATTAGATTCACCAACTTGATTAAGTACTTCATAAATTGTTCGTTCATGGTTTTGTAACTCAATAATTCCAACAATAGGCAGAATTACTAATGTTCCAATCATTAGTATACCTTGTAAAAGATCCGTCCAGGCAATAGCAAAAAAACCACCCATTATAGTATAAAAGATGATGACTACTGCGCCGATGAAAATACCATTTATTGAAGAAAGCCCAAAAAGAGTATTAATCACTTTACCAGAAGCATGAAACTGAGCTGAAACATAGAATAAAAAGAAGAATGCAATAATAACTGATGAAAATAATCTAATGATGTTTGAATTATCATTGTATTTTTTATGCAAATATCCAGGAATAGTTAAAGCAGAATACTTTTCTGTTTCTATACGTAGCTTTTCTGCAATTAGAGACCATGATGCAATTATTCCTAAAGTTATACCTACAACAGTCCACACCTCTCCAAGACCAATAGATATTGCTGCTCCCGGTAATGCAAGTAGAAGCCATGCAGATTCACCTGAAGCTCTCTCAGAAAAAGCAGTAACCCATGGCCCAAGTCTTCTGCCAGCTAATAAATAATCCTCTTGGGATTTATTATATTTGATAGATATCAAACCTACAGCTATAAGAAAAAGTAAATAAAAAATGAAAATTATTCCTACAGTACTCATATCAAATCATAAAAACAAATAATCCAATTATTAAACAATAAACACCAAACCAATATAATTTACCAGAGTTCAATATAGTAAGTAGCCACTTTAATGATATCCAACCAACTAAATAAGAAAAGAAAATTCCCAATAATACTATATCAAAACCAAAAGGTATAGTTTTGATATTTATGGCAGTTAATAACCCTGCACCAATTATAACAGGAATAGATAATAGAAAAGAGAACCTTGCTGCTTTAGGAGCAGATAAACCCATCAAAATACCCATACAGATTGTTGCTCCAGATCTCGATATGCCTGGTATAATAGCTGCTGCCTGTGCCAACCCTATAAGCAATCCTATAAATAAAGTTAATTTTACATTCCTTTTAACAATAAATTTTGATGTAATTAGCATAATCCCAGTACAAATCAATGATAATGAAACAAATCGAATATCATCAAATATTAATGATATAGAATCTCTTAAAAGTAGACCAACTAAAAGGGCAGGAATAGTACCAAATACCAATGCANAAATGTAATATTGATTTGAANAATCACTTAAATTAAAAATTATTGCCTTTATTTCTCCCCTGAAAACTGTTAATACGCTCATTAGAGTTCCAAGATGCAGCACTACTTCAAAAGCATTACCAGGGAGATTAATATTTAATAACCTTTGCCCGATAACTAAATGTCCAGAACTACTAATAGGAAGGAACTCCGTTAAACCCTGAAGGATAGCTAAAATAATCGTATCAATATATTGCATTTAAATAAGAAAGCAAGAAATAAACATTAGGTTAATCCTATAACCCCGATCATTCGACCGCTCTTTGATCCAGTTTTTCTGTAAGAAAAATATTTATCACTATTACATTTAGTGCATTCATTTGAAGTAACAATATTATTAATTGAAATAGAATTTCTCATAAGAAGATTTTTTGTTAAGTCCTGTAAATCCATAAAAAATCTATTGTCATCACCATTAATTTGAAAATTACTTGGAAATTTTTTGGCCACTTCAGATCCTATTTCAAAACAACAATTNTTTATAGAAGGGCCAATATATGCAATAATTTTTTTATTATCAGCGCCTAGATTTATCATTTTATTAATACTATTATCTACAATACCTTTTTCAATACCTCTCCATCCTGCATGTACAATACCAATGACATTATTTTCTGGATCTGCTAAATATAATGGAATACAGTCTGCTACTTGAATAGATAATACAAGTGATTTTGAAGAACTGATTATTCCATCCGTTGATAGAATTTTTCCTGGCTCATCTACTATTTTCACCTCTGATGAATGAACCTGTTGAGGATTAACAATCCTTTTAGGATCCAAATTAATAAGTGAGGAAAGTAATTTCCTTTCGTTTCCTTTATATTCGAATGTCTTTAAAGAGAAAGCTGCATGAATTCTATCAGATCTAAATAAATCTGACAAATCCATATATGATTTTGGAATCATATCAAATTAAGAAACTAGGGGGCAATGCTCTCTAGAGATAAAAGAGAATCACCCACAAAATAGCCAGATCTAGTAATTTGATTGTTCTCATATCTTAAAACTTGTAATGAAGTATTTAAATTCGAATCAAAAAACCGAACATTATGTGATTCTCCACTAAAATCAGACAAATTTGAGAGTTTTTTTGCTAAAGCCAGCCTTCCATTATTTTGATCATTAACTATCGAATAGATTAATTGTGTGCAATCAAATGCTTGATTATATATTTGATCTTTTATATCTATAGAATAGTTATTTGAAATAATAATTAAGCCTTCCATATGAGGCCCAATATTACTTTGATTTAAAACATCTAAATTTTTCCAACTATCATTACCAACTATTTGTGTTTCAAAATAATACATTGGGAATTGTGTGCCAATATATGCTAAATGGTCTGGATGTGCTGGAGAATATATGGCTTGAATCGTATTTAGTTTTAATTTAGAAGAATCTAATGCAGTTAATTTCTCATCTTCATCATCAGGAATATCAAATAAATCATCATCTGATAATTCAAAAAGAAAATCTAAACTATCTAATACCATTCCTAAATACTCATCATAATTATTATCTTTTTCTTTAAGGTCAAAAGCAATTTTACGTAAATTTTTAAATTGACGTTTCAAATCTGTTGGTATACCTGAATACCACTCAACTCCAACTATTTTCTTTCCTAATTGATCAACTTCTTTTACAAAAGCATCCGTTAATGCATGCCCAAAATTATCAGCTGGAGCCAAAACTGCTATACTATCTAATTCTAAAATTTTAGTTATATATCTTGCAGCGATCTTTCCACGAACGGATAAGTTAGAATTCAATTGATAAATATTGTTACCAAGGGATGTGATGCCATCCAAGGTAGCACTTGGAATAAGTAATGGAATATTTTTCCCTTGAAGACTATTTGCTGCAATGATCGCATTTGTTTCAGAAATAGGTCCAATAATAGCCTTCACAGCCGGGTTCTTTTCAAGTTCATTTACCACACGTATAGTTTGAATTTCATCTCCCTCATTATCTTTGATCATAAATGCTATTTTTTTATTTGAATTAATTGATGAAGATAGTGCTTTATGCATTCCTCTTAAAAAAGAATTTCCTTGAATCATATTATCGCCAGTTAAAGGAATAATAACACCAACAGTTATTGTCTTTATTGCTGGCTGATAAGATGCTCTAAGCAATTTTTCATATAAATCAAAATAGTATATAGGGATCTCTTCAGGATTTACTTGATAAAGAGATGAAGCGCATTCGTCTGGATTCCCTGATGAAATATCATTGAATGACTTTGCTAAAGTACAGATAATTCTTTCAGAAGAATTCGTAGATATCATTGACAATTCAGAAATTGTAGTCGAGGCAATATTTAATTGAATTGTATTTAATAATCTATGATCAACTAAATATAAAAATTCTTCATTGGCACTTAAAGTACGTGCTTTAATATACATGCGGAAAGCTGAATTAAAATTCTGCTCATCAACAAATGTATCACCAAATTTTAAATATACATCTTTAGCAAATTCGTTTTTAGGAAATGATTCCAAAAANTNGCGCCCTATAATTTTAACATCTTCCTTTTTATTAAGTGCATATGCTGTTTTCATTAACATGATTCTTGATTTTGGTTCATATACACCAAGNGGTTTTTCCATAAGTTTTTTAATAATAGTTTCAGCAATAGCAAAACGATCTTCATTAAAATGTTCAATAGCCATATCTATTTGCTTCTCAATCAAACGTGATTGAAACCAGTTTTGGCTAAAAACAGGCAATGATAGAGTTAGAAATAATATAATTTTTCTTGTTAAACCCATTTTCATTCTTCTAGAAAATACATTAATGAGATAAGTAAGACCATTAAAATGGATTACATCACAATTACTTATATATTTATACTTATAAAGACTTTAAATGTTTCAGAAAGTAGTAAAAGCTAATTATTAATTAGGATAATTATGATCTGTAAAGAAGACATAACACATATTATGTAGGNCAAGATTNCTATACACGTTATGANTTAAATAAAGCCTGCTTAANTCAGATATTGGTAAAGTACTATTTTTAAAAAAGAAAAAATCATTATCTGANAAACCCTTTTGATAGTTTAAAATCGTATAAATATCAACCAATTTAAATCTTTGTTGTACGATGGGAATACTATCAATATCAACTGCATATTGATTACTGATCTTTCTATCACACATATATAGGTCACTTAAATCATGATATATATCACGGATCTTTTTATTAAACTTTTCGTTAATATCAGATACAATCATTACNATATAAGATTGCTTNATTTAAACGATAATTCAAATGATCTAAATCACATAATTAAAAATAATGGTTAAAAAGATGAGNTTTCTATTGTAACCAATTATTATCAAGATTAGTAATCTTAATTAAACCATCATNATCATAATAGGTCCATTCTTCATCAAAGCTTCCCCAAAATGTGGGATTACCATCTGAAAGAATCTGGCCTACAAATGTACCATTTCTAAATTCACCAATATACTTAAATCCATTTGCATGAGTATATATCCCTTGATCATGATATATACCTTCTCTTAATCCGCCAACATATTTCGAGCCATCAGCAAAATTGACCGTGCCTTCACCAGTTAATTTTTTACCATCTCTCCATTCTCCTGTCCATTTATCTCCTTCAGGATACGTTAATGTNCCAATCCCATGCCTTTCCCCATCTTTAAACTCNCCTTTATATTGTTGCCCATTAGGATACAAATACTTGCCATAACCGTTTCNNTCACCATCTTTAAAATCGCCAATNTATTGTTTGCCATCAGCATAAATAAAAGTTCCACGTCCATTTCTCTCACCATANTTAAAATCACCAATGTATTGTTTGCCATCAGGATATGTATACGTTCCACGTCCATGTCTTTCCCCATCCTTAAATTCACCTACATATTGTTTANCATCAGGGTAAGTATATGTTCCAAGACCATTATACTCTCTATATGAATATTCACCTACATAAGTTGAACCATCTGNATTNTTGATGGTNCCATGGCCAGCNACNTTCTTNCCTTCTTTCCATTCTCCTATCCATTTATTTCCATCTGNATAAGTATATGNACCTTTTCCTTCATATTCACCATTGATTAATGACCCTTCATATATTGATCCATCTGTATATTTAATTGCCCCTTTTCCATTTACCCTTTTATCATCTTTCCATTCTCCTTCCCAATGTATTCCATCAGGATATGTGTGNGTTCCAATTCCATTATATGATCCATCTGTATATCCACCAACATATTTGGATCCNTCTCCNTAATTTATTGTTCCNTTACCAGTAAGTTTATCTCCNTCTTTCCATTCTCCTTNCCAATTTTCATCATTCTCATATTNGAGCGTGCCTTTACCATTATATTTTTTCCCGTCTTTCCATTCTCCTTCCCAATTTTCCCCATCAAAATAAGTAAATATTCCATAACCATTTCGTTCTCCGTCCTTGTGGTCACCCACATATTTTGAACCATCTGGATACTTTAATATACCATTTCCATCCATTTTACCTTTTTTATAACCACCTGTCCATTCTTTCCCATTATTATACTTAATTGTACCATAACCATTAAATTTTTGTCCTTTTATCCATTCTCCTCCCCACTGTTTCCCATCAATGTAAGAAAATATTCCTTCGCCATCATATAAGCCGGCACTAAAAAAACCTACATACTTGGAACTATCAGGATAGATTAACTCTCCCTGTCCGCTATAATCATTGTTTACAAATTCTCCAATATATTTCTTGCCATCTGCAAGGTGCAATCTCCCAGAACCAATTCTTTTACTATCCTCCAATGAACCTGTATACTTGGAGCCATCACTGTAGTTAACAACTCCCTTTCCAGTGATCTTTTCTCCATCTATCCATTCGCCACTCCACTGATCACCATTTGCATACGTATATGTGCCTTTCCCATTATATTTACTTCCTCTGAATTCACCTACATACTTGGAACTATCAGGATAGCTGATCGTCCCTTTTCCATTGACCTTTATACCATCTTGCCATTCACCTTCCCATATCTCTCCATGATTAAACTTAATTATCCCATTACCAGTAAAACGCTCGCTGTCCTTCCATTCACCTTCCCATTCA
>NZXC01000003.1 GCA_002701785.1 Fidelibacterota bacterium | reverse complement strand
AACAAGATTGTAAATACAATTGATAAAATATTAAAATATTTATCAATAAATGTGGTAATTGGTTTTCCAAACTTTTTAATTAACAATGCGACCAAAAAGAACCTTGCAGACCTACTAATAGTTGAAGCAATAATAAACATAGGAAAATTAATATTAAATGCACCAGCAGATATGGTAATAATCTTAAAAGGAATAGGAGTAAATCCAGCTGTAAATACTATAAAAAAGTTATACAAATCAAACTTTTGCTGAATAGCAGTAAACAATTCAGAAGAGAATCCTGGTATGTGATTGAAAAAGAACATTGCAATACCAGTATATTCTCCTATGCTATTCCACCAAGCAAAATGTCCGATTGTATAACCTATTATTGCCCCTAAAATACTTGCCAGACTACAAACAAATGCGAAATACAGTGCTTTTGATTGCATGCCTAAAGCTAAAGCTATCAAAAGAACATCTGGAGGGATTGGAAAGAATGAAGATTCAGATAATGATAAAATAAATAATGCAGGGACACCGTATTTTGTATTAGACCAATGCAAAACCCAGTTATATAATCTTCTAAAATAATTCATTTAAGTATAGTATTAATTAAATATACCTTTCAGATATCTTACCAGTTTCTGAATCTTTTAATATTTGCTTAGTAGTTCCATCCGGCATGACTTCTGTTTTAATTAATATATGGCCATCAATTTCTTTTGTATTTCTTAGATGAGGCACATTTTCTTCTCCTCGCCATAAAGAAATATTTATAGGCTCCCATTGTTTTGTTTGAGCGGACTTATAGCATGCATCAATTATGGTATTTACAATATATCCATCATAAAATGTCTCCATTGGTTCTTCTTCATTATCCATAGCTTCAAACATATCATTAAACATATGCGTATACCCAAGCTCTGCTGCCTCATCACCAACGGGGAATAACCAACCACTGCCCCCTTCAGCTTTTTCTGCAACATATCCTCCTTTAGAACCTGATGTAAACATTTCGAAACCTGTCCTTAACCAGTGATTAAGCCATATAGTTCCTTCTGTTCCAGATATTTCATCTCTCAAGTCCATACCACCTCTAAAGGCCCAACTAACCTCAAATTGACCTATTGCTCCATTTTCAAATCGTATTAAACCGATACCATGATCCTCCCCTTCGATTGGATGGACCAAAGTATCTGACCAGCACATCGCTTCAACAGGACGTATGCCTTTACCGATAAAATTCCGTATAATTTCTACACAATGACAGCCCATATCTATAATTGCACCACCACCAGCAAGATCATTATCCCAAAACCAATCGCTATGAGGACCAGGATGTGTTTCTCGTGAACGAGCCCACATAACTTTACCAATAGAGCCATCATTTACCGAATGAATAGCCTTTAATGTTTTTGGTGGATATACTAAATCTTCTAAGTATCCATTAAACACTCCTTGTTTTTCAACTGCATCTAACATTTCTAATGCTTCTTTTGATGTTCTTCCTAAAGGTTTTGTACATAAAATAGATTTCCCTGCCTCCGCAGCAGCCAAAACTGCATCTTTATGAAGATGATTTGGCAAACCAATTATTACAGTATCTACATCATTATCATGTATAGCAGCGTACATATCATCTGTGCAATTACTTATACTCCATTTTTCCTTAAATTGATTACCTTTATCTATCGATCGAGAGTATACAGTATGTACACGATCCAACGTTCTTTGAGAATGCAAAGTAGCAGTATAGAAATCTGCAATAAATCCAGTTCCTAATATCGCTATCTTATGTGATTTACGCATAATATTTATACTTTAATTAATTCAGTTTCTTAAAGATATTGCTATGGCAGACATAACTTCTCGTTGACTTGATGTTCCTGAAGGACGATTGATCAATTTTCCATCAACCACCATAGCGCTAGATCCTCCACCATCTAAGTTAATCGCCTCTATACAATCTAAATCTTTCATAATGATAGCTAGTTCCATTAAGTCCACACCGCGACTATTAACTTGTCTTCCATCTATCACTAACAACACCAATTCACCGTTTTTGCGATAACCCGCAGCGGTTCGAGGATGTATTTTAGGTATAGAAGACCCAAAAAAGACTTCCTCATTAGTAGTGATCCTAATTTCTCCATTATGCATCAAAACGGGACCAGCATGAATTGCATCATCTACATCCCAAAGTAATGATTTAGTAAAATCAAATGAATTGACAGGTTTGTCAGGAGAATTTTCTACAGGCTCTGGGAAATAGAATAGAGAATCATTTCTACTTGTAACCCACGCAATATCAACATCACCGTTATCTAAAAACCCCAAAGCTCCTCTAGCTGTAAAATACCGTTTATTATTTCTAATTAATGATTTTAATGCTGGAGATATAGTTTGATTATTTACATATAAGAGACCTACATGTTCAGTAGGGTTTTTATTCATAAGAAAATAACCTCCATTCACTACCACTGTTGCTTTATTGTTTGTTGAAAATTGTGATAATGTTTCTTTGCGATCCAAGTCATCTGAAACTATCACATCGATATCTATAGTAGGATCATTATTATTTATAATTGCAACCCATGCATTTATTGGTAAGGTATTATTTCTACCTTCAAGTATTTTTATCCCATCATATTTGTTCCAATTTATTTCTTTCCATATGATGGGAATTTTTGAATAAGATTTTTNNTTATTATTACATGTAGGAAATAAAATAAATAATAATATTAATTTTATAATTAAGCGATTAATTCCCACTATCTGCATATGGCTCAATTGTAAATTCCTGTTTCTCTAAAATATTATTTTGATCATCAATAACGGATATAGACCATTGACCTGTGTTCCCCTCTTTAGGAGTTACATAAGACCAACAGCGAAAATATTCAGATACGCTAATATTCATATGTACCTTAGCATATGGTTCTCCATTGTATTCCCAATAGTGAGAAATATTTTCAGACTTATCTGGATTCTTTATACCAGCAAAACAATAAATTCTCGATGTAGTATCTAGAAATACATCTCGAATCCTTATAGGTTTCCTTAGCTTAAAATTTATATTTTCACATACAATTAACCTTTTTACTGAAATTGTCTTTGGTGAGTTATCCATTTTCTCTTCTTTAGGAATATATTCTTTTATTACAAAAGCACTAGAGGATTCGAAGTCTGCTTTGTCATCCTTATAGCTATTCGTTTGTACAGTTAATATGGTATCTACATCTTCACTATATGAGTCTTCGATGGCCAGATTAGCATCTTCTACCTCAGCTTGAACATATTCTCTGTATGATATGACAGTAAAAACAAGAAACGCAACATATACAATAGATAGATGGNCAATATACTTATTTAATTTTTGCCAATAGGAAAATAAAACAAATAGAGCAAAAACTATTGTAACGGGTATAAAAGANGGNTCAGATAAAAGTCCTTGAATCATTAATTAATGNAATACTCTTTCATTGTNTAAATTTTCAATTTGGTCATTATATAAATTACTATNATCATTTATAAAGCTAAAAGGGTATCTATAAGCTGACATTTCATCTACTTATAGATTAAATTCATACAAAATAATACAATATTTTATTTATTTATGATTCGATTAATTTCAATATTCAACTTATTATTATTATTCCTATTTGGAAACTCGCCTGGTTCNNTATCTGTNGGAACGTTTTTGCAAGAACAGCGAATTATATTTAATTCAGATAATGGTTTACCAAGTAATGATGTTAGAGATATTGTTTCCACAAATGATGGAACAGTTTTTGTTTCCACATCTAAAGGACTAATAGCTTATTCTAACAAACAATGGGTAAATATTGATGGATTAGAAAATACTGATATTTGGCTCTTAGCTTCAAATGGTAATGAGGTAGCTATATTAGGTGGTGACGAAAAAAATAATATGCTATCAAATAGCAAAATTTATATAATTAAAAATGGAAGGTTAGATAAAACGATTATAATTCCATCAAGATATAAAATTCCATTAAAAAATAATGATCTTAGTTTTTATAATAATATTATGCTTGGAACATCAAATGATATCATCTTATTTGAGAGAAGATATGGAAATACATTTAAACAATCTTCGAAACCTCCCTTTACTCCTAATACAAGACCTGTAGAGTTAAAGATACCAGCAAAAAATATTAGACAAATAACTGTTTCAGGTTCTGGGTTTTCATATGTAGCAACTGATTCAGCATTACTAAAACTACGATCACCAAAAGAGGGATGGCGACAAGTATTACCTTATAATAAGGATCGGAGTTGGGGGTTGCGTGATTCAAGAGCAGTTACTATAGACTCTTTTGGTAGATTATGGTTTGCTACTCCTCAAGGAGTAGGATATTATGATGAAATATGGCATCTATTTACAGGTGAAGATGGTTTACCCTTTAATGATTTTACAACTATGGCTGCTGGAAATTCTGGAGATATTTGGTTTGGTACAACAAAAGGNGCAATACATTATGACGGAAACGTGTGGGAATATAGACAAGGAAAACGCTGGTTGCCTGATGACTATATTCGATCGATAGCTATAACTCCTAANGGAGATGCTTGGTTCGCAACGNCCAATGGGGTAAGTGTAATACAACATAAACCTTTTACTCTTACTGAAAAAGCGAAATGGTATGAAGATGAAATAGATAGATACTCTAGAAGAACGCCATATGAGTTTATTCTTGAAGTCACCATGGAAAAACCTGGTGTGAAACAGAATTGGAAACAATACGATAGTGACAATGATGGTCTTTGGACAAGTATGTATGGAGCTGGAGAATGCTTTGCCTATGCTGCAACTGGTAGTATTCAAGCAAAAGTTCGGGCAAAAAAGGCGTTTGATGCGATGGTNTTTCTTGGNGATGTTACTCAAGGTAATAAACACTCNCCCCCTCCTGGTTATGTAGCTCGCACCGTATTNCCGACNAGTGGNCNCGACCCAAATATTGGCAGAATAGAAAGAGATAAGCATAAGAAAGAGACNGATGACACGATGTGGAAAATATACGAACCACGTTGGCCAGTAAGNGCTGATGGAAAATGGTATTATAAAACAGATACAAGTTCCGATGAGCTAGATGGTCATTACTTTCTATATGCTTTATATTATGATCTCGTTGCAGATACTGAATTTGAAAAAGAGAGAGTAAGAGAACAAATAAAAGGACTTACTGATCATATTATCGAACAGGGTTTTCAATTAATGGAACATGATGGAACTCCTACTCGCTGGGCAAGATATAGCCCTGAAGAATTAAATTTTGATAAAAGATGGTTTGTAGAAAGNGGCTTGAATTCACTAAGTCTGTTATCCTATTTAGTAACTACANCGCATATTACAGGTGATAATAAATACCGGGAAATNGCACAAATGCTTATAGATAAACATGGATATGCTCAAAATATGACAGATATGAAATTTCAACGTGGATTTGGAACAGGAAATCAATCTGATGATGAGATGGCTTTTATGTGTTATTATAATCTTATCAATTATGAAACTGATCCAGAATTACGTTCTCGATATGCTTTATCATTTTGGATGGCATGGCAACAAGAAGCACCTGAATTAAACCCNTTTTTCAATTTTGCATTTGNAGCTGCTTGCNAAGGGTTAATTTTTGAAGATCCATGGGGAAAATATGAACTTGAACCATATNAAGGATGGCTAGAAGAATCTGTNGANACCCTAATTAGATTTCCNTTAGATCGATTTAACTGGAAACATACTAACAGCCACCGTATTGATATTAACAAATTTCATCCATCAACTAGAACATTTGACGATAATGACATGAGTACTAGTGGTTATAGAAAAAATGGGAAGGTTGTNCCTGTAGATGAATCACATTTTAACCATTGGAATCGGGATCCATGGCGTTTGGATACAGGAGAAGNTGGNCGTGTTCTAGCGAATGGTACTGTATTCCTCCTTCCCTATTATATGGGCTTATATCATGGGTTTATTCTTGAATAACATTCATTAATATNTCTGGTCTATCTGTTAGTATTCCATGNGCNCCAATTTCAAGCACTTCTTCCATTTCACTTGAATCGTCTACAGTCCATACCCATACTTGCCTGTCTCCTTTAGAAAAAGCATTAATATAACGCTTATCCAAGCTTAAATCTCCNAAAGGAGAGGAAAATTGTAATGGTAATTGTGCAATTACTGAATTTATTGGAAGTAATCGTTCTAATCCTATCCTNCTTAATAAATATAATTTTGTCCCTTTATCTACAGATAGAGATATTGCAACTTCTGGGCACACCTCATGAAATCGATTAATTATATCATCGTAGAATGATGCTACTATTACTTGATCTNTAGTTATATCATAATTTCTAAGTAGATTACATAAGTCGTCCTCAATTGGTGGATCGCTTTGTTTAATTTCTATATCATATATTTTATCAGGGTACTTCTCTATAAGCTGCGATAAAGATAAAATTTTTATTCCTTTGCCTCGATATGGATAATCTTCTCCATTTATTGTCCAATTATAAGCTCCATCGACACTCTGCAAATCTNCCCATTTCATCTCTTTAATCATTCCAGTCATNTNTGTAAGACGGTCAATTGATGNATCATGATGGATAACAATTGTTCCATCCAATGTTTTATGAACATCTAATTCTAATACTTGTATACCTAGGTTAACTGAATTGTTAAATGCTAAGATAGATTGATCTGGATATTCCTTATTTCCTCCTTGATGAGAAATAGTAACCGGGATCTTAATATTATTTAAGACTGGATGAGTAGTTTTTTGAGGTATAAGAAAACCAAAAAGGTATAGAAATAAATATATCTTAAATANAGCCATCAATCACCATTTCAAGAAATTANTTATCTTAATAAAACAATCTTTTTTGTTTCNATAAAATCAGGAGATNANAGCCGATAAAAATATATNCCTGAAGACATCAAAAGTCCGTTCTTNTCTCTCCCNTNCCATTTAATCTGANCNTGACCNTGAGAAATTTTATCATTTATTAATGTCTTTATAANCNTTCCTTGAATATCNATTATTTCGATACGAAATGAAGTACCGCTTGGTACCNTATAATTAATNATAGTTTCTGGATTAAAAGGATTNGGATAAGCAGAAAAGAGTTGAAATGACTGAGGATNACTACCTTCATTTCCTATTTGAACANTAAATGGACAATAATTTCCATCTGGAGCTAATTGAGGTANTAGATAGTCAATGTTGTTGATCAAAGAAAACATAAGAGTGTCNACCTCTTCAAANAGTTCCGGNGTACATGGCTCCCATTCATTGGCTATTCCTGCNCAAGTTTGATTGTCAGANAGAATTCCCATATCTGTAACAATACACCAGTAAAGATATTCAATNGCCATNCANTCATAATCACATGTATAATCATCATAATGATACCANGCTTCTTGTGGATAATTTCCAGGGTGNTGAATAAACTGNCCCCCTCTTGCCACATCCATCGCATCNGTAAGNAATGATGAGTTTGGCTGTACTGAAAAAGCAGATGGATAGATATTTGTATGTCCCACAACATTTATTACATGGACTATTTCTTCTACNGTCGCATCTGATCCCCAGTATCCAGGATTATTTGGATCAATNTCATCTCTCCATAAAACTGCTGATGCACCATTACCATTATAATAATCAAAAAAATTATCCATTGCAGAAGAACCATCATAAGAGAAAATAGGAATAAGTGCTCCATTTGCNCTTAACTCATTTTTCAGTAAAGGATCATCAACCTCACCATCTTCATTATTATCAAGTAACTCTGCNGTAATAGCCGCNGCATGTAAAACTTTTGCATCTGAGATAGAAGGCTCTGCNTAAATATTGAAACAATCCAACACACGAACATATTTTGTAAAATCACTAAATGCAGGAGAATTAATATCTGGATTCTCTTCAATAGTAAAACACACANNATTTTGCCCAATAGCAANNTCATAGAATAATAGAAAAACAACNGATATAATATATTTAAGATGCATTATNTTATATTAATTATGACTATTTAAGTTACCAAAATTCATATGGTAGAATGCCAATATGCAATNGCAATAAAAAGAAATTGAAACGGCAAACGNCCCCAAGCAATTTGTGGTGTTGTATTTAAAGCNGCTCCATTCGTCATNGCAAGGTATATATTTGCAGGAAAAACAGCGATTAGCANCAGTATTAACCCCCAAGCGGCTANATACCTTGTATTTGGNAAAAGTAGCATTNTACCAAATAATATTTCAAAAAAACCCGATATATACACTAATGATAGTTTATAGGGCAGAATNGGAGGAACTATCTTTATAAACCACATTGGATTTGTAAAGTGCTTGATACCAGTTCCAACATAAAAGATACACATGATAATAATGCTTNCTATTTCTATAGTAAATCTCATATTTTAATGCCATTATTTTACATATTATAAGTTCAATGTTNCNACATANAAAACGTGATTGTAAATATAAACTGTAGTAATATCCAAAATTCGTATGATTTATGATATAATCAATGTCTTTAAGAATTTACCATCGAATCATTTAAATCATACATTAATCACCTTAACGATTATCGTTTTCCTCTTAATAATAAGACATAAGGTAATAAAANATAATTTTCATTTTCTGGATATTTTATTAGGATTTCTTCCTATCATNATTGAATTNATATTTCAAATTNNATCTATTCTTTATAGAGAATGGGAATTAATTAAGACACTTCCTCTAGAAATATCCTATTTAACTANTTTTGTAATACCNATNTATNTATACAAACCATCAANAAGATTACAATCTTGGCTGTATTACATTGGTATTTGGTCAGCAGCAGCAGCATTTTTAAACACAATTATGACNGGNGNAGANCCCTGGTATCTGATATTAAGATATTATGGNCATCATGGCATCCTATTATANTTTGGTATATCCATATATATTANAGGTTANAGGCCANCANTTAAAGACTATTATAANACATCTTATATTATGTTATTTACNATTATACTAATAGGTTTGATTAATNCTATGATTGGCTCAAACTANATGTTTACTAGATATANACCATCAGGNATGAATCTATCTNTCCTAATGCCAAGTTGGCCATATTATTTTTTTATAATAATAGCTATTGGATTAGTATTTTGTGCTTTGCTCTATCTAATAGGAAAAGACAGACTAAATAAACCTGTTAAATAGCCACCATATTATGATAATCAAAGCAATTGCAATTTTTATATATAATTTGTTCATAAAATCTTTTGGTAATTATAATAGTGAATATTCGATAGAAAATAATAATAAACAAATAAACAGTAATGCAGCCGAAGGTAATCTTTTAACATATGAAGTTTTCATTCGGAAATGAGTAATAAGCGCTGCTGCCATTAAAAGCGCAATACCACCAGACCCCAGTAAAACTAAATAGGCAGATGTTGTCTGCAGCATAACAGCAAAAGTAATCTTAAAAATTCCCACTAAATCACGCAACCAATCAGGTAAATGGTACAATTTAAACTCCTCAATGATATTCTGATAACGTACTACCCATACAAAAAATATAGAAACACCTACCAAGATCTTTAATCCGTCATTTGCTGCAAGTAAATAATCCAATATTTTCCTCTTAATTTCTATAAATATAAAAAATAATCTTTATAACATATTCTCTTAACTTATTGATAAAGAACTTCATCTATTCACTGAATNTATAGATTTTATCGAGAACAATTNATNATCATACANCCATCATCATCNGNGAANGTNATTGTAGCATCAGTTGGTGAAAGCTGGAGTGNGCCACAATAGGAGGATACCCCAACTGAATCCATCTCACAAAATTCATTTAAATTAAGCCGATAATTCCAAGTGCTTGTAGTTGTAATTGAACAACTGCTACCTGAATAGTCTCCACCTGTATTGGTACATAATTGTGAGAACAAATTTTCATTNTTTTGAACTTCAATTGGACTGTCAATGGCCCAAACCGCACCAGTTATTGTACCATTATTGCTATTATCGCTTTGATCTATTAATACTTCACCTTCACCTAAACTAAAATTCCAATATGCTACTACGTTACTATTCACTTGAAAACCATTTGCAATAATATCTCTCACCTNATCTCCAGACAACTCAATATCTAGAACTCCAACTTCATCAATATNTCCATAAAANCCNCCACCTTCNGGGTCATCTTCACTTCCTGTAAGATTTCCAATCCATAAAGGGACTTCATCGCTTACAATAGGATTAATATTATTATCGAACGTAACATCCGTTCCATTTACATAAATAGTAGCGATAGAATCTTGAAATGTTACTGCAACATGCATCCATTCTTCGGTTGGTATCAACTCACCTCTCGCATAATTATCATCACCTGCCAGAAATGTAATGATATTTTGCGATGGNTTAACTTCTAACTCATATCCTGTAGGTGCATTCCAGATAGACTTTTTTGATATAATTCTGTTATAGGTAACCTCGGAAACATCTTCAATCTTTATATAAGCCANCAACGTNCCTTGATTACCATTTCTATNNCTNATATTTAATGATTCATTATGAGGNACTTCNACATAATCAGCTCCATTGAAGAANAANGANCCATCTCCNNTTAAACAATANNTACCATCATAAACTCCACCAANCGTCTGACAATATTCTTGAAATGAATATTCACTAACCAATTCTTCATATACAGAAGTTTCATTAAAAGTAATTATTCCNGTTGACTCATNGTATTCACCAGAACAATCAGAGTTACTATAATATTTTAATGAAGTAATTGTCCATGTCCCAAGTAATGAAACTTCTTCATTCGTCGTTTCATCACAACTTATTACAACCATCAATGAAATTAAAAACAGTCTTTTCATTATATATCCTTAAAATAAATTTTGCAAAATGTAATCATAAATTGATCTATTTATTCTATGAGTCTGGAAGTAGGAACGAACTCCAAATTACTTTTACAGTGTGGATTNCTCCTATTTTANNAGNATCATNTTATTTGTTTGATTATANACACCNGANTGNACCTGGTATAAATAAATCCCTGCACTTACCNTATTTCCAAGATTATTTGTTCCATTCCATTGAATACCATGCAATCCTGCTGTTTGCTGCTGATGGATTAAAGTTTTTACCTCTTTACCAGCCATATCATAAATNNTNACNGNAACCATATTTGCTTCTGGTAATTGATAGCGTAAAGTAGTGACCGGATTGAATGGGTTTGGATATGCATTAAATACTTTGAACTGATTGGGTGTCAAGGCATTCGCATTTGCTATAGAAACATTATCTCCTGTAAATACCATGGCTCTACCAAACGTGATATAAGCATCATCTATATCACGAAGTTCTGGAGGTATTGGTAATTCATCCTGAAGACACTCTTCATACCCTTCAGTCTCATCTTCACACACATAAACATTTCCGGCTATATNTAACGTATCTTCATCAAATTCATAGCTAAATGATATAGTATCTGACGGATCCTCAACTTCGCAATCAATATCACAGTAATCATTACATTCATCTTCATCACCCCAATAAGAAGGATCATCAGGGTCTTCATTACAGATCCATTCTCCATCAAGAAAGTTAATCAATAACATATCATTATCCAGCCACCATGCATAGTCAGCTGTGTCTGTATACATTTCACCAGAATACTCATCTTCTTCTATATATATTTCCATACCAGTATAGTCATCGTTAAATACCATATATACTTCTTCTTCATTATCATCAAACATTTCTTCTCCGTCAAAATAAGGTACTAAGGTAGGCACACCAGCCTCAAAATCAACCGTTCCTGGACCAATTGTTCCATCAAGGGTTAATTGAGTAACTCGCAACGAATCCTTAAGTTCAAGACTGGTAAATGTGATTGTATTTTCATCCGAATCAAATGCGGCACCGGCAGCTAAATCTACTGAATCTGCTTCAAATCCAAGCATTTCTCCTTCATCAGAAAACATTAAGCCTTCTACATGTTGCACATCATAATCCTCATCCATAAAGAATCCTACAATAACAGGAACATCCACTCCTTCTGGCTCCATACCAAATAACAACATAAAAAATTCAAAAAAGCTCATATTCATTATATTTGCTGAAGCACCATCCTCTTCGTCTCCATCATCATAATAACAATCATTTTCACAATACATATTGCATTCATCTTCTGATTCATACCAACTAGTTCCATATACATCATCGCAGGCCCAATTATATTCGTCACCACCATCATCAATCGCTTCTTCATCCAAAATATAGGTTAATTCTTCCTCAAAGTCTGACCCTGTAGCAGTAATTGCGCCTTCTGCCTCTACCATTGCTGNTAATGCAAGCATATTGGGAACAGACTGGTCTGAGTCTACAGTGACATAAATTTCTATCGTTTCATCTTCCACAAACCATTCCCCTAAGAATTCTTCCATATCTCGTGCAGAAGCATCATAATCTCCTGATTGAATCATAGATTGCATTTGCTTTATATCTTGTATTGAAAATGTGGGATAATTTTTTTGAAATTGCTCAAAAAGTTGTTTCCATTTATCGGCAGAAAAATCCGATGCAAATGAGAGAGATAAACTGAATAGTACTATAAGCGCTTTAATCATTGTTCGTTCCTTTAGTTTGTGGTTTAAATAAATCTAGTATGTGAAAATTAGTTATTAATTTCTATTTCTATATTAATATTTGAATTATTTTTATCAATTCCATGTTCTTGTAATAATCGTTCTAATTCTGCATCCAGCTCTTCTCTTGTAACCTTACCACTTCCTTTAATGATAACATTGGTTAAGTCTTCCCCATTATCTATCGTCCTATTAATGCTGACATTTATATTTTTATTCTTCTTGATAGGATCGCCCGTTGTAAAGGAAAACTCTGTTTCTACATTCCCAAGAACAAAAAGGATAATAACTACACCTATTATACCCGAAAATACCCCGAGGAACATACTTTTATATTCAACTTTCATTACTGTCCCTTCTTTAAAAATTCTATAATTCCATTTGCATAGGCATCTGGATCATCCCACATGGCCATATGACTACCTTTTTTACATAACAAATACGATCCATTTGGAAATTCTTTTGACATCCATTCCATATGGTCTGGATCCATAGTATCATGGGATGCGCCAATGACTAAAGTTGGTGTTTTAATTTCTGATAATCGATCTTTTACGTCCCAAAATTCCAGTAATCCCGATGCACCAAACTCACTAGGGCCCTGCATGGCCACATACATTTCTTGATTAATATTGGCAAATGCATTGTTTACTTCTTCTGGCCATTTATCTGCAGGGATCCGTAATACATGCTCCTCATAATGATAAGGGATTAATAATTCCATATATCTGGGGTTTCCATAATCCTTGCTTTCTTCAAATCCTCTAATTTCCGCTAGTACATCTGGAGGCATTTGTGGACCCAGAACATTGCTGGCAAAATTATTATAATCGGGTATACTTGCCATCATATTGGAAATAATCAATCCTTTTATATTCTGTTGATATTTTAAGGCATATTCCATTGCTAGAAGCCCTCCCCAAGAGTGACCGAGTAAATAAAAGTTAGAAGGAGTTAGCCCTAATTTTTTTCGTACAGTTTCTACTTCTTCTACAAATCGATCGATAGTCCAATCACTGGGATTATTGGATGGATCGCTATTATATGATCCAAATTGATCATAATAATAATATTCTATTCCTTCTTTGGGGAGATATTGATCGAGAATTTTAAAATATTCATGTGTAGCGCCTGGTCCTCCATGCAATAATAACAGTTTAATATCTGGGTTATTGCCTACCTTTTTTGTCCAAACTTTATGACTTCCATCAATCTCAATCATTTGTACACCATCATTATTATCACATCCAAAGAATAATAAAAGTGTTATTGATAACAAAAATATTCTATTCATTGCGTATCCTTACTATTATTAAATATTCACACTTACTAAATCTACGATTAACTGAAAAAATATGCCTATATATCAATTATTTTCCTTCATTATTATTGCAGGAAGATTCGGTAATATTTCATTGGTATAAATAGATGTATATACTTATATAGAAAGATTTAGATATATATAGTTCAATAGTTATATTATATATATGAGCGGAATAATTTATCGTATATAGGAGCCATTAACTTCCAATCAAACTTATTAACCCAATCCCCTACCGAATTCTCACGATTCATTTCAATATGATCTATGCAATCTTTTACTAATTCATATAATTCATCTTCATTGTCATATAAGTGTTTGTGATGAGATGTATCGGGAAGCAACTCCGGATATGTTAATCTCTTTGGTAAAATAGGATATGCACCGCAATAAATTGCTTCCATTATACTAACACCAAAAAAGTCTTGATTGCTCGTTACAGGCAAAATATCGGCTTTCCAAAGCCATCGTGCATATTCTTTAAAGTCATTGCAATATCCATAATGAATAATTTTTTCTTTCAGTCTGTCTTTCGCTTCATCAAAGACATTGGGCGTAGATTGAAAGTTTTCACCAAGAATGGCAACTTGAAAGCTATGATCCTCATCATGTAATCGATACAGACAATGGAAGAATGATTCTGGATTTTTATCATACTCCCAACGATGATTCCATAAAATCACCGGGTCTCCTTTCTTTTCTTCCTTATAAGCGTCAAATTGTAATAAATCCATTCCCAAATATAAGATTTGACTCTTTGATTGAATCTCATCAATGGTATCCAATTCCTGGTAATCAGGAAAATGTTTTAATATTTTCTTTCCTCCAGATAAAAATGAATCTAGATGATACTCAGAATTAAATAATACATGGTTGGCTGTCAATGCGGATGTAAGATTGATAAATCCATAGTGAACGTCTCTTTTTTCTAGAACATCTCTATCCGATGATGACCATGGGTACGTTATTTGATTTTCATGAAAATATAANACNGTNGGNATATNGNNAGTNCTNTCTACNTGTTAAGNNTAAGAAAACTTGTTACATCAAGCATATCNGTTGCGATAATTAAGATCAGGGTNANAATCTGATTGTAANAANTCNTTNGCAATNGNAATTGCNCCNCCATGCATTCTCCACTTCCAAAACTGACCCGGAAGAGAAATTATTTTAATTTCATGAGNACTATTCGATTGNTAACCCTCTGCCCATGATTTATGTGATCCAGTAAAATATGGCTCTAATAATAAAATTTTCAAGGGTGGNTCTTATTGATTAATATTCATGGATTCGTTCCAGCATAAGAGNTCTATTCTCCACTCGCCCTTCNNGATCAAAAATTGGTACAATTTGATTATAAATNTAAGATAATAATTGATCGGNANACGCATCGCTACTTTGTGTAGTAGAATGGGTACCAATAACAAGATCTAACTCNGGAACTACCGCGATNTATTGACCNCCAAGGCCTACTGCTAGATANCCAATCCCAGGAAGCCACCACAAATATCCATACCAATTATTAATTTGAGGAGATGTGGCATCANTAATCCATTCTGAAGATAATAATTGATTATCTAAAGACATNCCATCTTGTAAATATAATTGGCCAAGTTTTACCATTTCACGTAGCGTNAAATACAGGTCATANGANCCATTATGTANATTATCTTGATCATCAGACCAATTTGGATTACTTATACCAAGCTGNGGAAATAAATTCTCTAATGCAAAATCTCTCGGGCTCATCTCCGTTAATTCATTAATAACATGAGAATTTAAATGACATGCCGCATTATTATATAACCAACTGCTGCCTGGAGACCAGATTAATCCAGTATTTAATAAAGTANTTAATGGACTCGGTATAAACATATATGTCCAGTTTTCAGGCCAACCAGAAGACATGGTTAATAAATTGTCNATGGTTANTTGATTTGTATAGGCATTTTCTATAAANATATTATCTAAAGTAATAAATTGATTTTCGATATAGCCTTGATCAATCGCTTGACCTATTAAAGTCGATATATAACTTTTGGTCACCGACCATATATTATATGTCTGTGANATAGAGCTATTATAAAAATATTCCTCTGCNACAATTTTNCCTCGGTGGATAACTATCATNCCCCNTATAGATTCCATNTGACCAATNTCCTGCACAATAATTTCATTTAGCATTTCTGAATCAAAATAACTTAAATCTTGCTCTATCTGCCAATCCAAACTCAAATCAATAGGTGTAAATGTATTGCAATCATCAAATTGGGANAGATTGATAATATCTACAACTCTGGAAAGNTCATATATATCCACTGTTGAACTACCATTGATATCCGCNCTTTGAAAGTTNAGACTATCCATGNTATCCATATGCAATATATGCTGAACNATCATTACAACGTCTTCATTGTCAATNGAATTATCGAGNTTTGCATCCCCTAAACAATCAGCAGATAAAANACTNATACTAAATACTATAANAAGAAANATGCGCATTAATGAAAATATTTAAAGTNAAAAATNTGTTTNAAAATGATAGCCATNATTCCAAATAACAATACCTAACAANCATAANATATNTCTTTNCATAATAGAATATCTCCTTCATTAGCATAATAATCCTAATAATGANAACGAATANTNAATAGCATAACNCCAATAATTATATCCNACAAATCGTNGANTCNATGGAAAATACATCNTATCTATTTATCCAANCTTTTTGATCATTTATTTTAAATAGACCATTCTTTTAGTCTGAGTAAATGAATTTGCTTTTAAATGGTACAGATATACTCCTGTACTAACTTCATTTCCGTATTTATCTCTACCATCCCACCTTACTGTATACGATCCATTATTTTGTTTCCTATTTACAAGTGTTTTTATTTCNCGACCAAGCGTATTGTATATGGAAACTTTCACCTGACTATGTCTAGGTAANTCATACACAAAACTAGTATTGGGATTAAATGGGTTTGGATAGTTCGGATATAAAAAATACTGAATCGGAATCNTTACATCATTCAATGTAGANAAGTCTTGAATATTTGATGATCCAGGTGNAGGACTCATTGATATCCATTGTGGNGATCCATCTGGAAAACGGCCAAAAGAAATATCTTCTACTTGAGCGCTAAAAACTAATGTATCAATTATTGTCTGTCCATCAGGATTAGTCAAAGCAATGAATTCTCCATCACTTGAAATTTTAAAGTTTGTATGCAATAAACCCTGATNCTCATCATCGTCACACCAAATTAATAAATAGTCATAGGGTGCTATGATAATATCATTATCTGAAAATTTCCATTTTGTTAAATTATCTGGATCATCAGATAAGTAATGATTATGTAAATTAATGGTATCGGAACCATTATTATATAATTCTACCCAATCATCATACTCAGAATATTCATCCATATTCACCGTACTATTCTTTGCTAAAAATTCATTAATCAATACATTCTCTGTTATTAATGATGAAGCGATACGTATCATCCATTCCCCGGCTTGAGGTGAAACTCCAGTAGATCCTTCTATATTTGTAGATAAAAATCGTATACCAACGTTACCTACGTTTAAAATAGGTGGTATCGTTACCACCCAATGATCTTCTAATTCTTCTGGTGAAGATGCAGTTGATACGGGTTCATAATCCATGGAATAACTATTGTAGGTTCCATTAGTAAAATTATGAACAATAAGATTGATATTTTGAATATCTGGATATCCATATGCTGCAGCATGAATAGTTATTGAATCTCCTATAAGAGGAATCTCGGGCTCTATCCAATATTTGTATACCAATGGGTTTCCATCGATGAACGTAATTTGATTTTCCAATGATGAAACGCGATTATTAATAAATTCTTTTAAACCAGTTTTTACATGTTGATTTGTGTAACTAGTTGCCGAAAATGAATTCGTGAAATCATTAAATGTAAACCCATAATCCAAAGTTCTATACACATCATCATATGCAGATGAATCAATCTTACTTTTGGTGCTATCTATCCAATCTTCCCACAATTCTAGGTTAAATGAATGATCGATATAAAAACTTAGATGCCTAGAGAAAAGATTTCTATAGTGTGCATTATCAAATATAATATCGGCCAACGGACGGTCTGCATCCGCAATTAAATAGTATGTATAGGGATCTATCATATCCCAATCAACTGAAAACCAATCTATACCAAAAGTATTATCATAATCATAGGGGATTAATTGAAATTGATCAATATCTGGCTGGTGGTATAAATAATAATTATTTTGAAGAGAACGATAATCATCCCAACTACCCGTTAAAATATTAATAGCCAAATATTTAACAAATACAGAAATATCTAATATATGCTCAAGGGAATCAGGATCATTACTAATAATATTAATTAATCGTGCAAGTTGCGAAAAATTATATTCATTTTCATTTGTTTTTAAATCATATGGACGATCATCGTCTACCCATGGGTGGTAGTTGCTTGCATACGGTCCTCTGTACTCTAAATTTGCTGGCCATAGACATCTCCATAGATTCCCACTATCATCTGAAAAATTTTTGCTTAAAAATGTGTCATCGATGTGCTCAACGGATATATATAAACCGTAGTAGTCATCATTAATATATACTTCAATATGATTGGCCCTCGGAGCTACCATTCCTATGGATGCAAAAATATCCCAACTGAACTTGCTTCGAATAATAGATACATCATTATGCTCACCGTTTAAATTAATTTTTTCCACTCCATAAAAATCACGTCCAGGCACAAAGTGGTTAAAATCAAGCTTGAATGATTTTTTTTGGGATGTACGGGATGTATTGCCTCGCAACCGAAACCCAACCTGGGTTATCGTATCATTTATATTTTCATTTTGAAAATGAATATATGCTTCATGCATGGAATCACTTTCCACATTATCATATTCATACATCCAATCCAATGCAAGAGAGTCTACATATATTTCAACTCTAGCAACGGAAGAATCATCATAAACNATCCAACTATCATCTGCATTAATCAAAGAAGAAAAAATAATTAATCCTAAAAACCACATACTACTATCTATTCTACGAAAAACTACTTCACTAAAAGCATTTTGATCGATTTATGGATTGAACCTGATGATATTCTAGCAATATATATTCCGCTTGGAAAAGAAGATGCATCCCATTGTAATGTCTGTATTCCAGATACAAAAGATTCATCCATCAAAGTATCTATCAATTTTCCATTGATATCAAATATTTGCAAGCATGTATGTTTATTTTCATTGCCAGAAATTTCAATAAATGTCGATGGATTAAATGGATTGGGATAATTTTGTTTGATTTCCATAGTATTGGGTAATAAAACATTTTCAGTACGGGTAGTTAACAGATTTTCCTCTGGTGGATCCAAGTAAAAGTTAGATAAAATATGAAATTCCCCTGGATTTAGATTGAATGGATCATTGATATCTGTAACATCTATACTGTCACCAGTGAAATAATCATACCACATACCTGTATGGAAAAATTCCGGATCGATTGATTGATGAACTACATTAAAATTTCCAATAATCACTGCTTTCTTCTCATTAAAACTCAATCGAATTCTTTTCTTGCCTGTAGAACTACCAACATATAAATCTACCTCCGTATTTGAACTATTAAATATTGGATACTGTTGACGTAAATGAATCAATGCTTGGAATGTTTTGTATAACTTATTTCGCTCCATATTATCAAAATAATCCCATAGTATTGGTTTTTCACATAAACGACAGGGATCATTAATGCTAATATCATATCCCAATTCACCAAACTGCCATATCATTTTTGGCCCTGGTATGGTAAAGAAAAATGACCCTATTGCTTTCGCTCTATTGATTGCTGTATTTAAATTTTTAATATTATATGCGCCAGAACTATTCCCCCATGTGAGATTTTTATACATTAAACGTTCTTCATCATGACTTTCAAAAAACGTAACTAGATGGGGATTATCCCATCCACGAGAACCATAATATCCCCAAGAAAAGTCNGATTTACCATTGGAGTGGTAGCCCATNGAAGCTTCTGCATAATTATATTGGGAATTACCCCAAAGAAGCATGCCATAGTCTGCTAAGANTATTTCCTCTGAATTTTCGGCAAAATGTTCNANAATAATATANATTGTGGNATCTNCCTCCCAAATCTGATCAGCCATCCGNTTTAATAGCCCTATCCGATCTGCATCNTANTGACTACCCCANGNATCANNAGANNNTTTNGGGTTATTNCCAAACCCTTTAGTGAAATCAAACCGAAAACCATCTATATGATATTCCTCTATCCAATAACGATTGATTCTATCTACTAATTGCTTCGTATGNATACTTTCATGGTTAAAATCATTTCCCCATTGTGCATCAGGGTTGGAAAAATTTGATTCCGTATTATACCATGGGTTTTCATCTGTTGGTGCGCCCCACTCGCCATGGTTGTATAAACGTACAAATGGAGACTGGCTGTAGCTATGATTTAATACCATGTCCATTATTACTGCTATTCCTCTACCATGACATTCATCAATAAATGATTTTAACATCATCTTAGGACCATAGTATTTATCCGGAGCAAAATAGAACGATGTGTTATATCCCCAGCTTGAGTTGCCTTCAAATTCATTNAAAGGCATAAGNTCTATTGCATTAATACCTAAATCTTCCAAATAATTCAANGTATCTGTTAATGTTTGAAAATCATGTTGCGAAATAAAATCTCTTAATAATAATTCATATATGATCAATTGATCTTTATCTGGACGAAAAAATGAATCACTATTTCCCCAATCAAATGGAGTTTGTGCTGTCTGCAATATGGAAACAATATGATCTGTAAGACCAAATGGATACGGTTTTAAACCTGGATAGGTAATATTAGATATGTCATTATCATTCCACTTATCCAATATTTTATCTGTATATGGATCAGCAATACGAATTTCTCCATCTANTACATATTGAAAGGCATACTCCGTNCCTGGAGATAGATTATCCAATGTAAGCCAATAATGGATTGAATCGGCAGATCCTGAATCCATNTGCATNTAATAANTTTCATNNACAANCCAATTNTTAAAATCNCCGATCACATATANAAACTCCTTNTANGGAGCAAATAAGGATAACGTANCTGAATTAAGGTTAGCATCNCTATAGTTTATCCCATCTTGAGTACCNCTTGGACGCTGAATATTNGTAGGTTCATTATGTANCATTACAGAAAATTCTACACTATCCCTTAACCCAGAAGTATCATGGGTAACCGCAGTGATCAAATGCATACCTAACGGTATATCTTGAAGGAGAATGTGAGCCGATAACGTATCATCATTTGTTTGCAGTTGAATATTNTCATNCATNAANAATTCTANACTATCTATTTCTGTTCCTATTGCTGCACCTGNAATCATCACATGAACTGTATCTACTGGCTGATAAAACAGAGGAGTTCGACGGCTATCCCCAAATAAATTGTTAATCANAGGATNCACGATTATNGTGTTAATACCCATATCAAATAGATCCAAAAATATATCTGCCCCACCAACATCTCTACCGGATTCACTTCCATCATGATTGCGAAATACAAATGCCAATTGCAGAATTTGTTCATTATTTGGGGCACCATAATATTCATGGGGAAAACCAATATTTAATTTCCATAANTTANNNCCNAANGAAATNAGTTGCGTCTCNGANGTNTTTTCNCCCCANTTAGTCTTTACATATCTCCAATCAGTNGAATGAGTGCTATTAGATGTAATTACACCAGTATGAGNCCAAATGTCACCCTGATAATCCATTAAACCCATATCCCCCTGTGTTGCATCAAAAAATACTGTAATGGAGTCCGTTTCTGTAGCATAATTGGNATCTGTATACACAACTTGGGCAATTCCTACTTGCTTGTACGTAAGTATAAATACAACAAATAATATTTTCTTAGATATAGATTCCATTGCTTTTAAAGTACAAATTAAAGGTATAACAGATGTAATTAATTAATATCTTTATACNAATAATATTATTACTTACAAATATATTATCGGCTTCGTGGAATTATATTACTAACTTTTTTATCTGATGAAAAAACTTAATTTTCTTATTTGTAGCAGTATTGTATTTCTTTTTTTATCCCCTCTAAGTAGCAGCAACCAGTATGGTATTGATCATCTCGAACCTCCTTTTTGGTGGACAGGAATGTCCAATGGTAAACTACAATTATTGGTTCATGGATCTGATATTAGTGAATTAAAACCATCCATATCTTATCCAGGAATTTCTATCAATGCTATTCATCAGGTAAGCAACCCAAATTACCTACTTGTTGATCTGATGATAGATAATGATACTAAGGCCGGTGATTTTACAATTGGATTTACAAAAAATGAGCAAGTAATACTCAATCACACCTACTCATTATTAGAAAGANCTCCTAATTCTGCAATGCGGCAAGGATTCACTCCTGCTGATGTAGTATATTTAATTACAGCGGATCGATTTGCAAATGGTGATCCAGATAATGATTCTTCTCCCAATNTAAAAGAACNAGTAAACCGTAAAAATAAAGATGGCAGACATGGTGGTGATATTCAAGGAATTATTGATCATCTTGATTATATAGCAGAAATGGGATTTACGCAGATTTGGTTAAANCCCATGTTAGAAAATAACCATCCAAAATACTCCTATCATGGCTATTCCACGACTGATTATTATAATATCGATGCTCGGTTTGGTGGTAATTCTCTATACGTATTATTATCAGAAGAAGCTCGTAAAAAAGGAATAGGAATTATTAAAGACGTTGTTCTGAACCATTGTGGTTCTAAGCATTGGTGGATACATGATATGCCATCCAAGGACTGGATAAATAATCAAGGAGAGTATACTCAAACAACCCATAACAGAGTATCTCTGCATGATATCCATACTACTAATTCTGAGATGAGTAATTTTGTAGATGGATGGTTTGTTCAAACAATGCCTGATTTAAATCATAAAAACCTATTTATGACAAATTATTTAATTCAGAATTCCATTTGGTGGATTGAATATGCCAACTTATCGGGTCTTAGGATTGATACATATTCCTATCATGATAAAACATTTCTAACAGAATTCGGGAAACGAATCATTAATGAATATCCAAATTTTACTTTTGTAGGAGAAGAATGGTCTTTAAACCCATCTATTGTATCCTATTGGCAAAAGGATAGCCCCAGGCATGATAACTATATATCCTATACTCCTAGTATGATGGATTTTCCATTAAATAGTGTTCTTGCAAAAAGTTTATTGGAAAAAGAAGCATGGAATACAGGACTGATAAACATATATGAAGTCATATCTAATGATTTCTTATATGGAGATCCGTACAATTTAGTTGTCTTTGCTGGCAATCATGATATGGAAAGAATTTATAATCAATTAAATGAAAATTTTTCCCTTTATAAGATGGCAATGACGTACATATATACAACACGAGGTATTCCACAGATTTATTATGGAACAGAAATATTATTAAAAGGTCCCCCTGATCATGGATCACTCCGAACTGATTTCCCTGGAGGATGGGATAAGGACAAGATCAATGGATTTAATGGCTTCGGTTTAACCAATGAACAAATGGATGCGCAGCGTTTCACAAAACAACTATTAAATTGGAGAAAAAATAATCTTGCTATCACAAAGGGCACGTTAACTCATTATTATCCCCAACATGGTGTCTATGTATATTTTAGAAAGTATAATAAAGAATTAGTCATGGTATTAATAAATAACAATACCTCGGATACATACGTTTCCTCTAACCGCTTTTATGAAATATTGGGAGATAAAACACAAGGAATCAGTGTTCTAAAAAAACAAGTGTATGATCTTGCAAAAGATATTCATGTACCTGGTAAAGCTGCTCTTATACTGGATTTACAATGATGAAACGTATTTTTCCAGCTCTTCCCTTTTTATCAGTTTTTATTATTATTTACATGCATTCTTGTGATAAATCAATGATGCATCCAATAGCAGAAATTAATGATGAAGTGATTACCCTAAACTCTTATATAAATAAATATAAAGAATTCTTAAATAAGACAAATTTACAGGATAACCTTGCCAATCGATTTGCATTATTGCATTCGTTAATTGATGAAAGGCTAATCGTTGATTATATGGATCCTAATCATTCAGATCATAGTCCTATATATAATAGACAGAAACAGCGAATCTATGATCAACTTTTACTCAACGAATATTTTGATTTTACTATCGGACAACAAATGGAAGCTACTGATCAGGAATTACGAACCTTATTCAAATGGTCAAAAACGACACTTCATGTTCGACATTTGTACGCAAAAGATTTTAGTGGAATCAAACAAATTCAGGATAGACTAGAAAACGGGAAAACTTGGGAGGAATGTGCGGTAATGGCTTTCAAGGATTCTCTTCTTCAGTCTAATGGTGGCAATCTAGGGTGGATTCGTATGGGGGATATGGATCCTGCATTCGAATCTGCTGCATTTCAATTAGAAGATATGCAAATATCTTCCCCTATAAAAACTCAGTATGGATATAGCATCATTCAGGTAATGGAGCGAGAAAAGGATGTATTCCTGACAGAACAGGAATTTCNATTAGAAAAAGATTGGCTTCAATTAATGNTTGCACAATATAAAAAAATGCCAGCAATTCGAGAGTTTACAGATANCCTTACGCAAGAAATAGAAATGAATTTTAATGCAGACNATTTNAAAAAATTATACTCAGCGATTACTACAAATGAAGAATCACAACAATTATACAGTAATCGTCCTTTGTTGACCTTTAAAGATGGCCATTTTTGGACAGTAAGACAAATCTATGAAAAATTGGATAATCTTTCATCGAGACAATATAAACGAATTAATAATATAGATAATCTTACTAATATTCTTACTGGATTAGCTGTACGGGAAAAGATGTTATTGCAAGCAGAAGAGTTACAGCTTTCAACTAATATTCGGTTTNCAGAGTTACTTGAACGTCATTATCATAGCTATCTTGTTAATCAATGTCTGGAAGAATTATTTGATCATACCGANCANTTATATCAGAATCCTNACTTAAGACAATCGATTTATAAAAATTTTCGTGATGGTTTGGCTGAAGATGCCGCAATCTTTATTGATAGTACGGTAGTAAAAGAATTTATTTTAGATACGAAAGAAACTTCATAATGAANATTCGTTTAATAATAATCCCTATCTTACTTATCAATATATCTTTTGGAGGGACCACAGGAAAATTATCAGGGATCGTAAAAGAAGCAAATTCTAATAGCGTTCTCATCGGGTGTAATATTATAGTTGATGGAACAGATCTTGGAACGGCTTCCGATATAAATGGTGAATACTTTCTTCTAAATATTCCACCAGGNATATATAATGTAAAATTTCAGATGATTGGTTACGAAACACTGATCATCAACAATGTACAAGTATCTATAGATCGAACAACAAAACTCAATGCAACACTACAAATGGGAGTTATTGAAGGTTCGGAAATTTTTGTAACTGCGGAGCGAAAACTGATTGAATTTGATGTAACACAATCGGAATCAAGANTAACAGCAGCAGAACTAGAATCGATGCCAGTTGCCGAAATTGCCGATGTATTGCGTTTACAAGGTGGAATAACGCAAGATGCAAGCGGTGGATTGCATATGCGAGGTGGTCGTAGCAATGAAATTGCCTATATGGTAGATGGTGTACCCATGTCGGATGCATATAATGGTGGAATATCTGTTCAAATAGAAAATGATAANATTCAAGAATTACAAGTAATTAGCGGTACGTTTAATGCAGAATATGGAAAAGCATTGACAGGTGTTGTAAATATGGTAACAAAAGATGGTGGTGATAACTTTGAAGGTTTCATTAATTTNTATTCTGGAGACCATACGACCAGTGATACTCTGTTCCCTAATTTAAATTCTTATAGTTTTAATAATGATTATTCTATATCCGCCAATGTAAGTGGACCAATTATTCCAGGCTTCATTACATTCTATTCTTCGGGAAGAATCAATCAGTCAGACGGATGGTTAAATGGTTTGAATACTTTCACAATGTATGGTGATACAATTTTTCATGATTATAATAATAATCATTATCGAGATACTAATGAGCCAATAAAAGACCCCCATTATCAAAGTCTTAACTGGCATGATANCTGGTCTACTCAGAATAAAATTACATTTCGACTCAGATCTACGACACGTTTAAAAATAAATACGATTTTAAATTCTGGAACTTCGCAAGGGTATAACCATAACCGTCAAATGACTCATGATGGACGAAAGAATAACTATGATGAAGGAGCTTTTATAGGAATGAATTTTTCGCATTCTTTCTCTCCCCTATCTTTTGTTGATATATATCTCACGGAATATACTCATCAATTTCAATCCTATTTATTTGCCGACCCTATAGANGNGCGATATGTTACTCCAGATAGCCTATATTGGGCTCATATAGAAGGAAAGTTACCAGATGAAATTATTAGTAAATATGGACCAGGAGTAAATTACTTTCCCCAGTATACCGTTTCACGATGGGGAGTTGATATTGATCGATTTAAACGGGAAACAAAAAACCNAAGTCTAAAACTTGACGCCACCAGTCAGATAAATAAGTATAATCAATTAAAATTTGGATTTGATATTACCAGATACAAATTATCATTGGATACCTATGCCCTTTTGGATTCCTCGCAAGCAGATCAAGTATTTACACCATTGATTCCACAGATTGGTAGCTTTAATCGATCTACATATGAATTTAATCCCGAAGAAATATCCTTTTATATCCAAGATAAAATTGAATACGGGGATATGATTATCAATGTTGGTCTGCGATATGAAATCTTTAACCCCAAATCTCATATACCAACAAATATACACGAACCATACATACATGATCCAAGAAACCCTGCTTTAGATACATTATCATTAGAACAATTAGAAAATATACGATGGGGAGATATATCNTATATTGATGAAGATAGCTTAGGAAATCCTCAAAGTCATACTTATGCAGAATACTACGATAGATTTAATGATCAACCTACTTTGACAAACAAACAGGGATGGTGGAAAAACACTCGAAAAAAGTCTCAATTAAGTCCGCGCTTGGCTGTTGCATACCCTATATCGGATAAAGGGGTTATTCATTTTGCTTATGGATATTTTTATAAAATACCTGATTTTTCGATGCTATATAATAACACAGAATACAAACTAACGGAGACTGGAACAAATTTTGGAATTTTTGGTAATCCTGACTTAAAACCTGAAACAACGATCAGTTACGAACTGGGTTTGCGACAAGAAGTTGCATCTAGAACTAGAGTAGAATTAAAAGGATTCTATCGTGACGCACGAAATTATGTTTCCAGTGGTATCCCTATTGATCTTGGTGATGGTAAAAATTATTATACCTTTGTAAATAAGGATTATTCAAATTCTCGTGGAATCATCCTATCTTTATATAGACAATTTAGTAATTATGTTGGTTGGCATATGGATTACACCTATCAGGTTGCTGAAGGTTCAAATTCCGACCCCAATGAAGAATTTGGTGCAGTCTTATCGGGAAAAGAACCATCTCGATCTATTATTCCATTGGATTGGGATCAAACACATAATTTAAATGGATCGATTCAATTTGGATATAATGGATGGGGTGCCAATACCATATTTCAATACGGAAGTGGTTATCCTTATACTCCTTTTATCACAAATTATGAACAACAAGGTGAAGTACTATCCAATGTGTTAATACGGAATAGTCGTAGAAAACCAATGAGTTTTCGATTAGATATCAAATTATTTAAACACATTNAGTTTTCNGGAATAAAGGGGAAATTATATATGAATATNTATAATCTTCTGGATAAACGTAATGAAATAATTGTGTACGGAGACACAGGTCGCTCAGGGGAAACAATTGAAAAATACAGAGCAGAAATTATCTCTCCTTTTGAGCCACTAAGGCCAAATACAATAGATCANTTTTTCAGTCNTCCTGATTGGTATGATGAACCAAGGGAAATACAATTTGGGTTTCAATTCTCATGGTAAGACACATTTCATTTATTTCTCTATTATTCACTCTCTTATGGTCTCAATCGGATGAACGAGGTGATCCAGATTATCGACGATCTACGAATATTGATGTAAATAAGGTTCGAACTACCATTTTCAATTTTGGTATTACTGGACGGCAATCTGCTACTCCTGGAGAAATTCCATATGAATGGCCGGTAAATTCTGGTCAAATGTATATTGCCATGACTGCTCTTGCTGTTGGTGCCGAAGTAATTACAAATGAAGGTGATATAAGACCATTAGTAACTATCCCTTTTCGTTCCGATCAATCAGGCANCTCCATGACGTGGGAACCTGTACCGGGATATTTAAATCCAAATTCGCAAAAAATAGCAATCAGTGATGATATGGATACGTGGCCAACTAGCTGGCCTGATAAAATGGATGATAACAATGATCCAGGATGGCCTAGTTCCTGGAATGGATTTTTTGGAAAAAATCAATTCAATGCTCAACAAGAAATATATTATAAAACGTCAGATGATCGAAATTTCATTGTTGGAGTCCCTTATACTCCTGATTCAACAGATCTAAGCCGTAAAGGTGCAGGTTTAATGGCTGGTGTACGTGTATTAGAATGGAAACAGGTTTTGATTGAAGATGTCGTATTTATTCTACATGAAATCAAAAATGATGCTTCATATGATTATGAAAAAGTTTCCTTTTCCATGTGGCTGGCGGATCTGGTTGGTGGAGATGGTGATAGTGGTGATGATACTCCTGACTTTGATTTATTATANGATGTAGCCTGGTCTATGGATAGCGATGGAATCGGTAATCCTGCATTCGGTAGCAATACAGTAGGTGTTGCTGCTACTTCTTTCATCGAAACCCCTGGAAACAATACCGATCGGATCGATAATGATGGTGATGGTGAAGATAATGGCCCTATTATCACTGAATCATTTATTATCAATGAAATATTGGGAAATGCCCTTGATGATAATGGGAATGGACTAATTGATGAAAATATGACTCATGTACCCTTTGGAGATCAAACTGGTGTTTCCTATTCTGATAAAATTGATAACGATCAAGATGGTGAAGCNAANAGTCCGCTTNTTTCNGATGAAATGNTTGAANCNANCTANACACAGTGGAACATATGGCCNTCTCCNAATGATTCTATTCAAGATTCTATTATTCATATTATTGGTTTAGATGAGGATGATCTAGGATTTCCGTTTGCGGATGGAATNGATAACAATGCAAATCCNGAAAATCCATATGCNTTNGAATANCCTTTTGGTCAGGGNGCAGANGTNAATTCTCCTGTTATTACTGCTGAAATGGTAGAAANAGCTTCNAGNGATGAATGGAGACGATATGCGGTTCCGAATTCAAATATAATTTTATACGATGTGAATACAGAAGATTTGGGGAAACCTTATGCGGATGGTATTGATAATGATGGTGATGGAGCAGTTGATGAAGGAATAGATGAAGGAATAGATGAAATGATTGATGAATCAAGAGACGATTTTATTGATAATGATTACGATTGGGANCCAAGTGATGATGTGGGTATCAATGGTGATGAATCAGGAGGAGTGTTGGCTGGAGTCAACGATCAAAGACCTACTTCTGGTTCTGGAACAGGTTTTCCAGGAGANCCTAATATTGATAAGACTGATGTAGCAGAATCCGATCAGATGGGCTTAACTGCCGTAGGGTATGATCCAGCNGGATCAATTCCAATCACTAGCGANAATTACCTATGGCTTTTTTATATGACGCCAGGAACCTATTGGCAACCTCCTGCTGGTGGTCANCCTCCTGGTGATTATGATTTATTTGTTACTTCAGGATTTTTTCCATTGANAGCTGGTCAAACCGAACGTATTGCAATGTCGGTTACACTTGGNAATGATGTAGCAGACGCCCTTCGCAATAAAGCTGTTGCTCAAACTACCTATGATTTTGATTATCAATTTGCTAAAGCNCCAAACCCTCCAAAGGTATCAGCAGTTACCGGCGATGGTTTTGTCACTCTTTATTGGGATGAAAGTGCAGAACGATCTATTGATAAATATATGGGTGAAGTGACCAATGGTGTGGATTTATATGATTTTGAGGGTTATAAGATATACCGAGCTACAGATTTTGAATTCAATGATGCATATACAATCACCGATGGAGAAGGAAATTTAACGTTTCTGGAACCATACATTCAAAATGGAGAGAAAGCTCAATGGGATTTAAACAACGGGAAGAACGGTTGGCATCCAGTTGATTTAAATGGTGTCAAATTCTATTTGGGAGATGATACTGGAATACGTCATTACTATAAGGATGAAAATGTTGTGAATGGACAACGATATTATTATGCNGTTGTTTCCTATGATTATGGAGGTGATTTAACAAATGATATCATACCCAGNGATTCNCCAATGCGTTTACGGGTAAACTCNTTAACTGGTGAAATTGAAATGGGTCCAAATGTAGTTGCAGCCACTCCCTCACCTCCTGCTGCTGGTTATACTGATGCTACNTTTGAAGGATCTTTAATTAATCANATTTCCGGTACNTCNAGTGGTGAAATATATATGGAAATTGTTGATCCGATGAGCATACGGAACCAGCATACCTATCAAATAACTTTTTTGGATACTACATTACCCAATCAACAAGGCTTGGCTGGATATGATACGATCACAACGAAATCCTATTTTTTAACTGATATTACCGTTGAAAATGCTCCAGATACACTGGTTAATAATAGCAACAGTCTTGTTATGGAAGATGGGCAAGTCGTTGATGGATTCAGANTATCATTTAANAATGTAGATGATCTCCGATTTAATGATGAGAAATCATCCTGGTCAAGAGATAGTCTTTGGACATTTCGTGTACTTCGATATGCAACATTTAATGTAGTAGGNACACAATTACCATTTGATTATCGAATTATATTTAATGACGTGCAATCTGATTCAACAATAGATATATGCATGCGTTATTTGCCAAATTCATCCAACTGTTATCCAGGATTTCTTNATAGTAGTCGCAATGTCAATTTTANAGCNCAAAGAAGAGAANCCTTAACAGGAATCGANGATATTGACTGGGTAGATATTCCCGTAGCATTAATTGATGTGATACCNCTAGGAAATTCTGATGGATATTTCAATGCCGANGGTAATAGAGAAAGTGACTGGATTGTNTTTATGGATCACGAAGATGAAAATGGAAATCCAGCACCTTCTTGGTCCTTTTATTTAAACTTGCATCCCAATAACGAGGAACTGATTTACAATGAACCTCAACCTGGTGATACGGCATATATATTTATTGAAAAACCATTTCTTACAGAAGATATTTATGAGTTTACAACAATTGCACCTTATATCGATCAACAGAAAGCAATATCAGATTTGGACAAAATTAAAGTGGTTCCAAATCCATATTATGCAACCAATACNTTTGAAGGACAAAACACATTTACNTCTGGAAGAGGTCCTAGAGAAATACAATTTCGNTTTNTACCGCAAGAATGTANAATACGTATATACACTATTTCAGGNGCNTTAGTTAAAGAAATACATCATCAATCATCTATTNATTATGGAACTGGGAAATGGGATCTATTAACCAAGGATAATTTAACAGCAAGTTACGGGGTATATATCTATCATATTGAGGCAAATGGAATTGGAGAAAAAATTGGAAAACTGGCTATTGTAAAATGAAAAAATATTTTATAATCATTTTTTGTNCTCNTTTCTTCATTGGAAACGCTTATGCAGTGGATAAAACTGGCACTACTGCAGCGAAATTTTTGCATATGAATGTAGGCTCAAGAGCTGTGGGTATGGGTGGTGCTTTCACTTCNATTGCAAATGATGCCACTGCCATGTACTGGAACCCTGCTGGGCTAGGATTTCATAAGGTGAAAGAAGTATTTTTTAATCATTCCAATTGGATTGCCGATATTTCCTTTGATTATTTTGGTTTTTCGTTNCCTTTATTGAATAATCAATTCTTTGGATTAAACATCACTTCTGTTACGATGGATGATATGGAAGTTACCCGTTATGGAAATGAAAATACGGGAGAAACATTNTCTGCAGCAAATTATGCAGTCGGAGCTACCTATTCTATGAATCTGACTGACCGATTTTCTATCGGTTTCAATGGCAAGTATATTCAAGAGAATATTGCCAATAATCGTGCGGCAGGTATNGCATTAGATATTGGTACGTTATTTTCCACTCCCTATGGGTTTATGTTGGGAACCAGTATTAGCAATTTTGGTCCTAAAATGAATATGACAGGCGATGATTTACTTGTCCCCGTTGATATTGATGAAACCATTGAAGGAAACAATGAAAGTGTTACGGGATATTTATCTACTGATAAATTTGATTTACCACTTATCTTACGGGTAGGTATTTCTGATCAAATCAATGTAGGTCAATTTGGTATTNCCACTTGGAGCATTGATGTAAATAGCCCAAATGATAATACCATGTATCTAAANGCAGGTTTCGAATGTGAANTATTCAATAAACTACTNATAGTACGATCNGGAATGAATTCCTTATTCTTGCATGATAGAGAGAAAGAAATGTCTATGGGTATAGGACTGAATATGACAAATATCTTAAAGAAAAATCTATTAATTAACTATAGTGTAGAAACTTTATCTCATTTGGGAGAGACACATCAATTCAGTATTCAATTTGCATTATGAATATCTAAATTATTGATTATATTTCGGATCAATATTTTTAAATAATCATTCAAATTCATTTTCATTGGGAGGAGTTTAATAATGAAAAAAATGGTATTAGTATTTTGTCTTAGTATTTTCACGTTTGCTTTTGCACAAACTAGTTCTCTTGTAATTGGAGGGGTTCTTGATTTAGATGTTCCTGAAGCGGGTAATTCTGGTAAAGCTTTAGAATTAGTTGCTGTTGCAGATATAGCAGATCTCAGTGTATATGCTGT
>NZXC01000002.1 GCA_002701785.1 Fidelibacterota bacterium | reverse complement strand
AGGGTTTTTTGTAGATGATCCCATAACTATAATACGATTATCACTAGCCTCTTTATTAATTATAAAAGAAGCATCACCAGTAAGAAATTTATGATTAAATAATATATTAGAACGACGTAATAATTTTTTACACCATTTTACAGCTTTCTTATATCCTTCCCCAAAATGATCTGTTTTGCTAATAGTAATTGCTTCAACAGATACTCCAAATGCTTGCGCTATTCGGACACCATATTTAATAGCTTTTCTATTATTTGGAGAGTCATTCACAGCAATTAATATTTTGTATTTTTTATTTAAATCAAAATTATTAACTACAAAAATAGAACTATCAATGTATTGAATAAGATCATGAGCCATATTGCCTCGCTGACTCCCCCCTATAATTGTTACATCGTAAAAGAATTTTTGAACTTCATCTTTTAATTCATCTATCACATTGCCATTTCTAATTATCAAATTAACATTATCACAAACTGTTCCTTTCAAATAAACTTCACTACGATTACTTCCAGTATCAACTAGGGTGTTCTTGGGAAACCCTGCTTCAATATCATTTTTTTCAATAAAATTGTTTTTAGCAAGGTATCCAAAAGCCCATTCTAAAACATCAACNCCAGGCCGATCAATNTTCCANTTNTCTANNCGTTCTTGAGCCATCACAACATCCTTCANNCTNAANTCATTNATTTTTTNTCCAACATCAACTATTGTNGTNGATGCNTTAAATGCNCGTGCAACATTCATNCCAACANTTAANGTTGGTTTTGAATACTTCTTACTACTAACTGCAATTAATATTTTCATCTTANCAANGGCCAATAAANATATGAAACCAATAATAGTAGAACAATAGATATAAAAAAGAGTTTCCAACCAGCTTTTAAATAATCTCTGGANTTTATAAGACCTGTAGAATGAATAATCATACAAGTTGGAGATGCAACAATCGTTAAATAAGCAAATGNGGANGCAACAGAAGTTGCTATACCTAGAATCATNGGATTTCCACCCATATCTAACACTATTGGACCCAANACTGCTACAGTAGCAGCATTACTTAATAGATTTGTTAAAATGCTAGTAAGAAAAACAGAAACAAACCATCGAACNATAGTTACATCTTGAAAAACTACNTCTAGATTTATCAATGCTTTTTCNGCAACCCATAGTGCAGCACCTGTTTCTTTCATTTGAATACCAAGAGAGATTGCAGCCCCAAACAGTAAAATCACACCCCAATTTGTATTATGACTTATTTCCTTCCAGTCTATAAGTCCAAATACTAGATAAAGGAATACTCCTGATAAAGCAACAATTCCAAGCCCAATTAATGGACTTAAAAATATCCAACCCAAAAATACCATAATGAATAATAATATGGATATTATTTGNTTTGCANCCAGTTTTCCAGATTTTGCAACATTTACTTTAAGTTTTCTAATTGCAGAGTCCAGATGTCTTTGCTTAGGGGTAAATGAAAACCACAAAACCAATGAAGCAAGTGGTATCTCTAATAATAATAGTGGATACGTATATAGCATCCATTTAACNTATGAAATATTACCGTATCCAAATTCTGACAAATATCCAATCATAATTACATTCCTGCCACCACCTGATGGTGTACCTATTGATCCCATAGCNCATCCATATGCGATAGAAAACAATAATAAGCTTGATAANCGAGTTGATTTNTCAAGNGGTANACCTGCATTTTTAATTAAAGAAAGTGCNACNGGTANCATCATCGCTGCAACTGTATGTTCTCCAATAAAAGAAGAAAGNAATGCTGAAATTGAAANAAANCCAACTACAATTCTCCACGTTTTATTNCCAGTAATATTAATTATTCCAAGTGCAAGTCGTTTATCTAAGCCCTGACTTACAATTGATACTGCGAGCATTAATGANCCCATTATAAAGAATACTGCATCACTCATAAATGTTGATGCCACTCCATCTGGAGTATCAACTCCTAATATTACTTGCATTATCAAGATTAGAATTGCTACAGCTGGTAATGGGATNGATTCTGAGATAATTAAAATCAATACGATCAAAACTATAATAAGAGTACGNTGNCCTTCAGATGACAANCCTTCAGGAGAAGGAAAATAAAATAATGAAATACTTAGAATAAAAGATATTATAAGCCACTTTTTACGAGTGACCCAGTATAAGATTTCTGATATTGCCTTATTTGATAAAAAGGCCATTATCTATATATAATAAAGGAAATTAATAATTTAATTAACAGATTATGCCACAATCTATTTATCAAGTTTATCAATTCGTCTTTGGTGTCTATCTCCACCAAATGGCTCTTTTAACCAGGTGTCAATAACAGTATGAATCTCTTCTTCTGCCATAAATCGTGCTCCAAGAGAAAGGATGTTGGCATTATTGTGTTCTCTAGAAAGCTTGATAATTTCCTCAGGTCCATTATAAAAGACTGCAGCACGAACTCCTTTTATCCTATTCGCTGCCATTGCCTCTCCTTGACCTGATCCTCCAAGGATAATGCCTCTACTATCAATATCTTTTGCAACAGCTTTAGCACATGGAAAAATAAAATCTGGGTAATCATCCAAAGGATCATATTCATGTGCTCCATGATCATTAACCTCATAACCACTATTAATTAGATAAGATTTTATTGAATTCTTAAGATCAAGGCCGGCATGATCAGTTGCTATATGGATAATCATAATAGTTGATTCAAATGATCTGAAATTCTTTTCTTTACTTTTTCAGGTGTAAAACCAAATTCTTCTGCTAGATCTTTATACGGTGCAGATAATCCATAATGATCTATTCCTATAGATAACCCATTAATACCAATATATCTTTCCCACCCATGTGTTATTCCAGCTTCTATAGAAATTTTNATGCAACCCCTATCAGGTATTACGCTTTTTTTATAAGCTTCTGATTGTTGTTCAAATAACTCAAAACATGGCATACTAACAACACGTACATTTNGGTCATTTATCAAATCTGCTACTTCTAGAGCAAGACTTACCTCAGAACCTGTTGCAAGAAAAACNAAATCAGGATTGCCTTCAGATTCCTTTACTATATATGAACCTTTTTGAACACCTTCAATGATTGTATCATAGCCTAATGCNCTAACAGGAACACCTTGCCTGGTTAACAATAATGCGGAAGGGGTATTGTTAGATTTTAAAGCAATTTCAAAACACGCAGCAGTTTCTTTTGCATCTGATGGACGAAATAAATGAAAGTTGGGAATAGCCCTAAGTGACATTATATGCTCAACCGGTTGATGTGTGGGCCCATCTTCACCAAGATAAAAAGAATCATGCGTAAACTCATGAATCACTCCTAACCGTTGAATAGCGGCAAGTCTTAAAGCAGGCCGTTCATANTCTGAAAAAACAAGGAAAGTTCCACCAAATGATTTTAGACCACCATGTAAATCAATCCCATTTAATATAGCTGCCATTGGAAATTCCCGAACACCAAACGCAAAATTTCTTCCATCTCTATTCTCATTTTGAAAATCTCCATATGTAGCTGCGAAATTTCCGGTATAATTCGATGGCTCTAAATCTGCTGATCCACCTACGAGATTTGGAATTTGTTCTGCAAAAGAATCTAAAGTTTGNCCAAAGGCTTTTCGAGTAGCTAACATAGTATTTTCATCAAATGTTGGAAGATTTAGTTTTGGCAATTCTCCTTCAATACAGAGATTCCATAATAATTCTTTATCTTCATTTTTCTTTAATTCAAGAACCTCATTATTCCAATTTGATACAATTTTCCTTAATAAAGAAAATCGAGATTGAAAATGATTTACAACCTCANCTGGTAAATAAAATTTCTCGGTTGGCAAACCTAATTTTTCTTTGGTTGCATTAATTTCATCCTGGGGTAATGGCGCCCCATGTGTCTCATGGTCNCCTTCCATTTCAGCTGCTCCATATGCCATGATCGTCTTGCCAATAATTATACTTGGCTTATTAACAACTTGTGCTTTTTCAATTGCCGAGCAAATTTGTTTATGATCATGTCCATTAATTGTTTGAACATGCCATCCATACCCTTCAAAAATTGTTTCATAATTTGCTGAATCTGATCGAGATACATTCCCAGATATTTGTGCTTCATTTGAATCATAAAATAAAATTACTTTAGATAAACCCCAGTGCCCAGCTAAGGCAGCAGCAGCGGTTGTTATTGGTTCCTGCAAATCTCCATCACTNNCCAAAATATAANTATAATGTGTAATAGATTCTGAGTTGACATTCGCATCTTGAGAAAAAATATTACGTAATTTTGATTCTGCTATCCCCATACCAATCCCCATGGCGACTCCTTGACCAAGAGGGCCAGTAGTAGCTTCAACCCCTTTAATCTCTACTTCAGGATGGCCTGGAGTTTTACTATGTAATTGTCTAAAATTTTGTAAATCATCAATCTTTAACCATCCAATGAGAGTTAACAAAGTATAAAGTAAAGCAGATTCATGTCCTGCTGATAATACAAAACGATCTCGATTAAACCACTTATGATCATCCGGGTCAAAATTCAAATATTCTGAAAATAAAATATATGCAAAATCAGCTGATGACATTGGTCCACCAGTATGGCCTGAGTTTGCATTACGTACTGTATCCATTATTAGCCCTTTAATAATAGNAANAGTAAATAGATCTTTATCTTCTTTAGGCCAACTAGAAAATGAACTTATATCTTTATATGAGGGCATAAAAATCCTTAATCGTTTGAACNGGATCNTNTTCTCCAAANACTGCTGATCCANCNACTAATACATCTGCACCAGCATCAACAATTTCTTTCATATTATTTAATTTTACTCCCCCATCAACTTCAATAATTACTCTNTCAAGACACATTTCATTTAATCGNGACTTTAATTCTTTAATCTTTTCAGATGAANCTGGTAAATANCCTTGACCTCCAAANCCNGGNTCCACACTCATAATTAGGACTAAATCTACTTTGTCAAGATATGATTCAATGGTAGAAAGAGGAGTGTCTGGCTTTAATGAAACCCCAACTTTTTTACCAGTAGATCTAATGAGATCAATTACTTCATCTGGATTATCTGCCGCTTCAATATGAAATGTAATTCCATCAGCACCTGCTCTAGCAAAAGGCTCTACTAGCTTTTCAGGATTAACAACCATCATATGAACATCTAAAAATTTATCCGTATAGTTTCTCAATGATTTTACTACAGGGGGACCAATGGTAAGGTTTGGAACAAATTGATTATCCATTACATCAATATGAACCCAGTGAGCTCCGCCTTTATGACAGATATCCATAGCACCACGCAAATCACCAAAATCAGCAGATAAAACTGATGGTGCTAATTTATATGAATAGGGANCCATTTAGGGTTTGAGTTTAATATATGCTAGTAGCTTGTTCAACTCAGAATACTATNAATATGAAAAAATTTTAANCATTTNTATTATTTTTCNANATTCATTAAAAANATATTNCTCTAAAGTGATTGAGNCCTCCCACCATCAACTGGCAGGTTAATTCCATTGATATAACTAGCTTGGTCTGAAGCTAAGAAAGTAATTGCCGCTGCAGTTTCTGAAGGTTCTGCAAATCTTTTAGATGGAACAGAACTTTCCATTTCTTTAGTAACTTCATTTATTGAACGATTATGCTTTTCTGCAATACCTTTTATTAAAGTTTTTAATCTTTCAGTCTTCGTTAATCCTGGTAGAATATTATTAACTGTAATTCCATAAGAAGCAACTTCATAAGATAACGTTTTTGCCCAACTAGCTACNGCCCCTCTGATCGTATTGGACACACCAAGATCCGGAATTGGTTGTTTAACAGATATAGATACAATATTTATTATTCTTCCAAAAGAATCAGATTTCATCCCTGGGATCAACAGCTTTGAAAGATTATGATTATTAATTAAATGCCTATTAAAAGCATCTATAAATTGCTTGGAATTTGATTCTAGCATTGAACCTGGTGATGGCCCTCCTGAATTATTAACTAATATGTGAATAGTGTTTTTATTAGCTAGAAATTCTTTCACTTTATTAAATAATAATTTACTATTATCAAAATCTGCACAAATAAAATCATTATTTTGTTGGTTAATACTATCCAGTTTTTGCTTAATCTTTTGAAGTTTGTCTTCATTTCTTGCTGCAAGTATTACACGTGCTCCACTTTTTGCCAACTGAATAGCAGATTCTTTACCAATGCCTTGGGTGCTTCCACATACTAAAGCAGTTCTTCCTGTTAAATCAATATTCATCTTTCAAATATTACTTTAATCCCATTCAAAACTATTGACTTTCATAGTATTTACATTTATTTCAACAGAATTATAATCATCAAGAAATTCAATATAATAATATAATATTTTGTATTTCTCATTATCTGAAATCCATACGGAATCAGGTAAACCTAATAGATCAAACACTTCTGATTCAACTGGTTTCTTTTTTAAAAACTGCCAGACATCATACTGATTGATAATAGCTTCTGAAAGTGGAGAAGTAGTATGTAAAGTTGGATGAGAAATTTTTGTTGGGGTTTCAGGTACTGGTACAGGAGTTCTTGAACACGATATACAAATCATTATTAAAAAGTAATAAAAGCGCACTACTGAAAATACATTTTGCTTATTGTTTAATCAACAATCGTAATTATAAAATATTATTACTTTTCCTTATCAGGGACTGGATCATATCCAGGCCTTCCCCATGGATGACATTTACTAATACGTACTATACCCAACCACAATCCATATATTGGGCCAAAAGTTTTTAATGCCTGGATAAAATAATTTGAGCAGGTTGGTTCAAATCTACAAGATTGTGGAAATAATGGAGACAATAGTATTTGATAAGATTTAACTGGTAATATTAATAGCAATGTAATAACTGTTTTAATTATTCGAATCATAATTGCGCCAACCTTATGACATATTCAAATGTAATCCATTGTATAGCTTAAGACATAATTAATTTTCTTGCGAAAACAACGAACATCTTTTAAAATAGACCGACCAGTCGGTTTATTATATGAATACTAGAAAACAAGATTTACGAAAGAACCAAATTTTAGATGCTGCAATGGAAGTCATTACTCAAAATGGATATGAAAATAGCCGCATGGATGATGTGGTAAAATCATCGAACATGAGTAAAGGAGCAATTTATTGGTATTATAAAAGCAAAAAAGATCTTTATCTTGATCTTGTAAACTACTGGGTTATGCGTTATAGTGATATGGTTGCTAAAATTATGGAAAAAGATCAGAAAGCATCCATCCAATTAAAACAAATATTAAATTATTTTATCGATGAATACGAAAAGGATCCTGAACCATTTAAGGCTTTAACAGAATTCTGGTCTATGGCTCAGAAAGATGATGATTTTCATAAAAAAGTACAAAAAGTATATGCTGCTTTTTTAGAAGTAATTGAATCAATCATTACAAATGGAAAGAATTCAGGAGAATTTAAAAATGTTAATACAAGAATCGCTGCTCTATCAATTATGATTAATATAGAAACAATTAATTGGTTCACGCTTTTTGATGATCATGGCGTAAGTGCAAGAGAATATTTTAATACTCTTCGTGATTTCATTCTTGCAGGTCTATTAAAGAAAATATAATTATTAAAGGAGTTAAATAATGAAACAAGAGACTATAAAGAAAATTACTGGTGGAAGTTTCTTAACGACACCAATTAATGAGGCAAATATTTTTTCACGCGAGGACTTTACAGATGAACACAAAGAAATTGAATCAATGGTTCAAGGTTTTTGTAAAGAAGCGGTTGCTCCAGTTAAAGATCAACTGGAAAAAAAGGATAAAGAACTAACATTCTCTCTTCTTAAAAAAGCAGGAGAATTAGGCCTTATGGGTGTTGAAGTCCCTGAAGAATATGGCGGTATGGAATTAGATAAAATAACAGGAGCAATAGTTGCCGAATCCTCCTCTTATTCTGAATGCTCATCTTTTGTTGTTACCTGGTCCACAAATTTAGGTATCGGATCATTGCCCATTGTATGGTTTGGCACTCCTGCACAAAAAGAAAAATATTTACCAAGATTGATTGATGGTACATGTATTGGTGCTTACGGTTTAACTGAACCATCAGCAGGATCAGATGCTCTCTCCGCAAAAACGACTGCTGTACTTTCTGATGATGGAAAACACTATATATTAAATGGTGAAAAGGTATTTATTACCAATGGGGGTTGGGCAGATGTATATACAGTATTTGCTAAAGTAGATGGAGAAAAGTTTACTGCTTTTATTGTGGAAAGAGATACTCCTGGTTTTACGCAAGGACCTGAATATGATAAAATGGGAATGAGAGGATCATCAACAACTGCTTTGATTTTTCAAAATGCTAAAGTTCCTGTTGAAAACCTCCTTTACGAAGTAGGCAAAGGTCACCACATCGCCTTTAATGTATTGAATATGGGCCGTTTTAAGATGGCTGCCTCATTGCTCGGCGGTTTAAAGTTAACTACAAGTGCCTCTATTGAATATATTATGGAAAGACGTCAATTTGGTAAACCAATTGCACAATTTGATACTACTATCGGAAAAGTTGCCGATATGATCGTTGGGACATTTTCTGCTGATTGTATGACCTACAGAACAGTCGGCATGATCCAGGATGCAGTTGATGAACTTGATAAGACAGATCCCAACTATTATATCATGAAGGGAAAGGCAATGGAAAAATATGCTATTGAAACCTCCATGGCCAAGGTGTATTGTAGTGAAATGAATGGCAAGGTCATTGATAGCGGATTACAAATGATGGGTGGCTATGGATTCATAGAAGAATATACCATGGCAAGGCTATATCGTGATTGCCGAATCGATCGCATCTGGGAAGGCACAAATGAAATAAATCGCCAGATTATCACTGGATATATCATGAAAAAATCTCTTATGGAAGAACTTCCTGTTCAACAATCTATTAGAGATATTGAAAAGTTTATGAGTAATGGTGAATTAGAAGATAAAAATGATACACTCTTACCAGAAAGCAATGTAGTAGAAACTGCAAAAAGACTAGCCCTTTTCTTACTGGATGAAGGATTGTGTGAATTTGCACAAGACTTAAAGCATCAACAGCAAATAGCAGATATATTGGCCAATATATTTATGGATATTTATGTTGCTGAAAGCACAATTCTTAGAGCCAGGAAAATGCTTGCTATATCATCAAAAGATAAATGTGTTGAGTATATAGCAAAAATATTTGTTGCTGAAATGAGTCAAAGAATGATTCCGGATGCAGAAAAAGCATTGAAAGCTATATACAATGGCGACTTAAGTCCTGTTATTCATGAAAAGCTAAATTCATTTAGAGATAGAATGTATTTGGCAACAAATACACTTGGATTAAAAACAAAAGTTGCGGAATACGCATATTCTAAAAACGCTTATCCATACTAGGAGTAAAAAATGAGTAAATCAGTTATAATTGATGCAGTGCGATCACCCATTGGTTTAAAGAATGGCCCAATGATTGGTATTCGACCTGATGATCTTGCAGGTCAAGTAGTAAAAGGATTATTAGATAGAAATAATTCTGTAAAACCTGAAATGGTAGAAGATGTAATTGTAGGGTGCGCATATCCTGAAGGTCCTCAGGGTCATATTATTGGTAAATCTGTTGGGGTTCTCGCAGGTCTGCCAATAGAATCTACTGGAAAAGTAGTTAATAGGTTTTGCGGATCATCAATGGACGCAGCTCATCAAGTTAGCACTGCTATTGAGAGTGGAGATATTGATTTAGGTATTGCAGCTGGAGTTGAGGATATGTTTTCCGTTCCGATGGGAGGATTTGCTCCAGATTTTCATCCAGAGCTTGCAGAGCAAGAATTCTACATTGGAATGGGAGAAACTGCAGAAAATTTGGCAAATGATTTAAATATNTCNAGAGATGATCAAGAAGAGTTTGCTATNAATTCACANAAAAAAGCTNTANAGGCAATTNANAAAGGTAAATTNNAAAATGAAATANTNNCTNTTGATAAATANGGNGAATGNACTGTGGANNAAGATGANGGACCAAGAGANCCTGATGTAGAAAAAATTAAAAGTTTAAACCCTGCNTTTATTGAGAATGGATCTATAACTGCTGCTACAAGTAGCCCCATTTCTGTAGGNGCGTCTGCTNTGCTTATTNCAAGCGAATCCTTTGCTTCTNAACATGGNNTTAAAACTCGAGCAGANTTNGTTTCNCGAGCTGTCTCTGGTGTTCACTGGGACCGTATGGGCATGGGTCCTCTTCCTGCNGTTGAAAAAGCATTAAAAAAGGCAGGANTNAAGATGGATGATGTNGAAACGATTGAATTAAATGAAGCATTTGCAGCTCAAGCCTTATATGTAATACGCAAAGGNGGNTGGGATGAAAATAAAATCAATTTAAATGGTGGTGCAATTGCATTAGGACACCCTCTTGGCTGTTCTGGTGCTAGAATTATTACAACACTCTTAAANGTAATGGAACAGCAGAATACTCATACAGGATTAGCAACCATGTGCATCGGTAGCGGACAGGGAATCGCCACAATCATAAAACGATAATGAGTACATGATNAAATACTTGAAAGACCCCATGAGCGGTTTGACGCATAGCATTGGTGCNATTCTGTCTATTNTCGCTTTAGTGTTGCTAATTCTAAAAGCAGTTAATCCTGTGGATCCTTGGAAGATCGTATCATTTTCAATCTTTGGTNCAGGTCTTTTTTTGCTATACACTGCAAGNNCACTGTATCATTGGATCCCTGTTTCAGGTCGAGCAGAATCTATTCTGAAGCGTTTTGACCACATAATGATTTATGTATTAATAGCATCCACATATACTCCCATCTGCCTAATTCCATTGCGGGGGCCCTGGGGCTGGAGTCTGTTTGGTGTTGTTTGGGGTTTAGCTGTCTTTGGTATCCTCTGGAAATTATTCCAATTCAAATTTTCGAATTGGTTTTCCACTGTTTATTATGTGTTTATGGGCTGGTTATGTATTATTGCTATTTGGCCACTATTTACACACTTGCAAATGGGTGCGTTAATATGGTTATTTATCGGTGGAATATTTTATTCCGTTGGTGTCGTTTTCTATGCATTGGATCGGCGAAAATCACCGCTTAAAGGATTTGGGTTTCATGAAATATGGCATATACTGGTCATGGCCGGAAGTTTTAGCCATTTTTGGGTTATGTATAAATATGTATGATTGAATTTTGTTAGAAGAAATTGTTAGAATGAGAAATACGTTATGACTAACTATAAGAGGAAATTATGAGTCAAAATATTGAAAAAGTTGCCGTATTAGGAGCAGGTACAATGGGAGCACAAATTGCAGGTCATCTTGCAAATGCAGGCATTCCTTCCTGTTTATTTGATATATCGCAAGAACTGGCTGAAAAAGGAGTTGGGATACTAACGACATTAAAACCTGCGCCTTTATATAAACCAAAAAATGCATCACTAATTGAAGCATGCAACTACGATGAACATCTTGATAAGATTAAGGATGCAGATTGGATTGTTGAAGCGGTTGCTGAAAATCTTGATATAAAACATAAAGTTTATAATAATATTGCAGATTATATAAAAAAAACTGCGATTATTAGTTCTAATACATCTGGTATTCCATTAAGTGATTTAACAAAAGTCATGTCAGATGATGTAAAAAATAGATTTTTAATTACGCACTTTTTTAATCCTCCTAGATATATGAGATTATTAGAGTTGGTAAAAGGGCCTGATACCTCAAACGATATTTATAATGATATGGCGATATTTGGAGAAGACATCTTAGGAAAAGGAATTGTNCATGCAAAAGATACTCCAAATTTTATTGGAAATCGCATCGGCGTACACGGTGGAAATAATGCAATAAAATTAGCTATTAAAATGGGNTTAACCTGTGAAGAAGTCGATAAACTTACAGGAACAATTGTTGGTCGCCCAAAAAGTGGNGTCTTCCGTACTACAGATATAGTAGGATTAGATGTCCACGCTAATGTTTCAGCAACAAGCTATAATAATTTACCAAATGATGAAGCTAGAGATGTGCTTAAAGCACCTGAGATCCTTCAAGTGCTTATTGATTCCGGAAAATTAGGACAAAAAACTAAAGCGGGTTTNTATAAAAAAACNGANGANGGAATNCTTTCAGTTGATCTTAANACAGGTGANTANNGTCCNCAAAAACGNGTAAANTTTGATGGNTNTCGNCTAGCAAAAGATCGCCAAAGTGTTGGTGNNCGATTAAANGCATTANCAANAAGTGGCGATAAAGCAGGGAAATATTTTTGGGAAATAACATCAGACTCNCTTATTTATGCTGCGAATCGTATCCCTGAAATAAGTGATGATATTGTTAATGTTGATAATGCAATGAAGTGGGGTTATGGATGGGGACTTGGACCTTTTGAAGCATGGGATGCTATTGGAGTAGAAAGTTCTGTTGAACGTATGGTTGCAGATGGCAAGTCTGTTCCTCAATGGGTAACTGACATGATAGACTCTGGACAGAAAACATTCCATAACTTTGATAGTGGTAAAAAAACGTTTTTTGATTCTAATAGTAAATCAATGCAACCATCAGAAGTCAAAGAAAAATCGCTCAATATAATCGTAGAAAAATCTAAAGGAAGTCTTGTTAAACGAAGCTGGAGTGCAAGTTTGGTAGATTTAGGTGACGGAGTATTATGCTGTGAGTTTCATTCTATCTTACAATCAACACTGAACCCAATAGATGGATCTATGATTCAAACTCTTGTAGATGGATTGGATTTAGTTGAAGCAGGTAAGTTTAAGGCAATGGTGGTTGGGCATCAGGGAATAAACTTTTGTGCAGGTGCTAATTTGAATGGAATAATCCAATATTGTGAAAGCAATGATTATGAAACAATTGNAGCTAGAACAAANATTCTACAAGATGTAACCCAAAGAATGCGCTTTTTTGAATCTCCAATTGTAGCTGCTCCNTTTCATCTTGCGTTAGGTGGAGGGTTTGAATTANTTGCACCAGCATCTCATCGCGTAGCTCTTGGAGAGCTNTATATTGGTGCAGTAGAAGTAGGAGTAGGNCTAATACCTGGAGCAGGAGGAAACTTGCGCNTATTANTAAATTTAATGGAAAATTCAAATAGTAGCGGAAGGATGAATGCGTTTCAAGTAGTTCAAAAAGCATTTGAAACCGTTGGGTTTGCTAAGGTGGCAACAAGNGCNGAAGAAGCAAAACACTTAGGNTATCTATTGAAATCAGATACNATAATATTAAATAATGANCATCGTATTTGGGCTGCGAAACAAAAAGCNCTTGAATTAATCGATGGATATAANCCTCCAAAGTATCGTGATGATNTGAAACTTCCTGGTGCCGGTGGAAGGACAGCTATAGCNACTGTAGTAAAAGGATTAAAAGCTCAAGGTAAAATCTCTGGNCATGATGAATTAATTGCNAATAAATTAGCATATGTACTTACTGGCGGTGANAANGCAGGGTTAACAAAATCTGTAGATGAACAGTATATACTAGATATTGAACGGGAAGCTTTTGTTTCACTCGCAGGGGAAAAATTATCGCAAGATCGAATACGATTTATGTTAAAAAAGGGTAAACCTCTACGCAATTAATATAGATGGTTGATCGACGCCATTTTATAAAACAGNTTGGANCTTTTTCAATTGCATTTTCTGGATTTGGACGNGCTTTAGCAAATACATCAACTATTAATCATTTACTTGATCAAGATTATAATAAAGGATANGGNCCTTTAATAAAAGATCCCAATGGAATTTTAGATTTACCTAAAGGATTTTCNTATAGTGTGTTCTCCCAGTATAATGAAAAAATGGACGATGGCCTTCTNGTACCAGCTGCTCATGATGGAATGGCAGTATTCAATGGCTCTAATGATAATNTAATAATTATCCGAAATCATGAACTTGGTGGTGAATCTCACTTATTGGGAGGGCCATTTGGCCCCAATCTAGAACTANTGAATACAGTTGATAAAAGATTGATCTATGATATTGGTAATAACGGTATACCCGGNCAAGGAGGTACAACAACAATAATATATGATCCTATTCGAAAAANTGTTGTNAGACAGTTTCTTAGCTTAGCAGGAACTNCAATTAACTGCTCTGGAGGNCCAACTCCATGGAGAAGTTGGATAAGTTGTGANGAAACTGAAACACAAGCANNTGAAGANTGGAAAAANGATCATGGTTATAATTTTGAAGTACCAGTAACAGAGACACCTCAAATTACAAAGCCAGTTCCCTTAAAGAGCATGGGGCGTTTTTGTCATGAAGCNGTTGCTATAGATCCACAAACTGGCATTGCCTACCAAACTGAAGATGAAGGCAATGGTCTCATNTATCGTTTTATACCAAATGTGAATGGAAAATTTCATAAAGGAGGTGTTTTACAAGCACTTTGTTTTAAATCGGAACCTTCAATGGATACTAGAAATTGGAGAGAAAATAAAATTCAATTAAAGAAATCATATGATATTCAATGGGTTACACTTGATGATGTAGAAAGCCCTGAAAATGACTTAAGATTTCGAGGATCAAAAAATAGTGCCGCAATCTTTGCTCGTGGAGAAGGNATGTGGTTTGATAAGGGNAAAATTTATTTTACATGTACGAGNGGTGGAAAAAAGAAACTAGGACAAATATACGTTTACACACCAAGCCCATATGAGGGACAAAGTAATGAAAATAATAATCCTGGTAAAATAGAACTTCTAGTAGAACCAGNGGATAGTGAAATTATGGATATGTGCGATAATATCACTGTTGCACCATGGGGCGACATGATTATATGTGAAGATGGAAAAGGTACAGACTTTTTACTTGGGATTAAACCAGATGGAACTATATATAAATTGGCTAAGAACGCTTTAAATAGTAAAGAATTTGCAGGATCAGTTTTCTCCCCAGATGGAAAGATCCTATTTGTAAATATTCAATTGCCTGGATTGACACTAGCAATTACTGGACCTTGGCAAGCATAAATAATTTTTGTTTACAATTTATTAATTAAAACAAAANAGTTTTTCCTTATAGGTTTGAGTATNTGGAAACATTAANAACGTTTTNGTTATTGCTTTCTTCTTTTGNAATCATGTTTGCAGTACTCTCCTGGTTGCAAGAATCACTTATTGTATCCAATGATTTAGGTTTTTATAAAGGACTAATAGCATTAATATTAGGGATAATCCTATTTTTTGTAGTTCCAAATAGAATGAGCAGTTAATGAAAGAACCTCTTATAGTATATAACCATACGGAATACAAAAATATTCCATCAACTCTGTATAATAAAGAGAAATACAGGCTACAAGTTGAACTGCTGAAAATGCAGGAGTGGATGATTAAAGAAAAAAAGAAAATAGCGATTGTGCTTGAAGGTCGTGATGCTGCAGGTAAAGGATCAACTATCAAAAGATTTATTCAGCATATGATACCTAGAAATACAAGAGTTGTTGAATTAGGTGTGCCAACAAAAACAGAACATAGAAACTGGTTACATACTTATAAAAAGCACCTACCCAAAGAAGGGGAAATAGTTTTCTTTGATCGATCCTGGTATTCACGTGCTGTGATACAACCCACGATGGGTTACTGTAGTAAAAGTCAGTATTATTATTTTATGAAAACCGTTAATGCTTGGGAAAAACAATTAATCGATGAAGGATTGATTCTTTTTAAATTTTATTTATCAGTCTCCCAAGAAACACAAAAATATAGATTTTTTTTAAGACAAAGTAGCGAATTGAAATATTGGAAAGTTACTAATAATGATTTAAAAGCGATGGAACAATGGCATCTATATACTCGCTATAAAGAACAAATGTTTGAACAAACTTCAACAAAACATGCCCCTTGGATATTAATTAATAGTGATAATAAAATGATTGCAAGATTAAATACGATGCGTTATGTATTGAAAAGAGTTGATTATACTGATAAAAAGAAAGTGAAAGCTAAACGTTATTTTAAAGAACTTGAAGAATATAAGATAACAATAAAAGGTGTCACATTTGATAATCTTACAAAAGAGCAATACGAGTTTCTTTTTAAAATAAAAGCACACGAATAAATCACTATCAAAAGAATAATTTATCTTAACTGTTAAGTAAATCTGTTTACAATTTGTTTATTATAAATGTTTGTCTAAGATAGATAATATCTCTAATGACTTGATAAGATATATTTCATAAATCTTTAATCAAGATCCTAAAATTTTGGAAAACGAAAAATATAAAATTATTTTGAAAATTATTGGCGTGTTTACTGCGCTATATTTATTCTTGGTTGGCATTAAAGGGTTATCAATGGGCATCAAATTACTTGGTGGTGATTTTGCAAATACTGTAATGNCTACAACAAGCAATCCTTTAACTGCATTATTTATAGGCATTCTTGCCACAACATTATTTCAAAGTTCTTCCACTACAACTTCCCTTATCGTGGGAATGGTTAGTGGAGGAGCGTTGACTTTATCTGGTGCAATTCCAATGATTATGGGAGCAAATATTGGAACAACTGTAACAAATACAATTATTTCAATTGGTTATATAAATCGCGATAAAGAATTTCAAAGAGCATTTTCTGCTTCAACAGTTCATGATTTATTTAATATGCTCGCGGTATTAATTCTATTGCCACTTGAAATCGCATTTGGTTTTCTTGAAAAAGCAGCTACCGGTCTTGGCATGTTGCTCTTTGGGACTATTAGTGCTGATGAAGTGTTTAATAGCCCCATAAAAAAGGCTATTAAATGGGGTGCAAAACAATTAGAGTCAATTAGTTTTGATAATACTACTTTTTTAATAATAATTAGCGTTTTATTAACATTTGGTATGCTTTATGGGATTGTTAAATTACTTAGGAGTTTGGTTCTTAGTCGTGTTGAACATTTTTTTGATAAGTATATATTTACGACACCAATCCGAGCAATATTATTTGGGGTATTATTGACTATTTTAGTTCAAAGTTCATCAATCACTACCTCTACTGTGGTGCCATTAGCTGGAGCTGGAGTGTTGACATTAAGACAAATATATCCATTCACGCTTGGTGCAAATATTGGGACAACTGTAACAGCATTATTAGCCTCTTTAACTCTTAATGTGACTGCCCTGGTTGCTGCATTTAGTCATCTATTTTTTAATATATTTGGAATTTTGATTATATACGCCAATCCATTACTACGAGATATACCAATAAGAGTCGCTGAACGGATCGCAGATATTTCATTACGAAATAAGTTTATACCAATAATTTATTTATTAATTATTTTCTTTGGTTTACCATTATTAATCATTTTTTTAGGGAGTTAGATTATGTCAATATTTACTGAAATTTTATCTGTATGGCGTAAAGAAGATTTGCTATCTGAGGCATGGGAAAAATCTTTAGAGATGCTTGATCTTTCACATAATATGTTTGTTAAGGCCGTCAAAAAATCAAAAAAACAAGAAAGTTTATCCGTATTGAAACAATTGAAAAACAGAGATAAGGAAATAAATAAATACCAACGAGAAGTAAGAAGAAAAATCATAACACATGTTTCTTTGCAAAATAACATCAATGATATNTCTAGTATTATGGTCCTTATGAATATGGTCGTTGATATTGAAAGAATTGGTGATTATTCAAAAAATATTCTTGANCTAGCTATTTATTATCCTGAAAGGCTAAATACTAAAATCCTACATCCTGAATTACATGAGATCGAACAGGTNGTCAAATCCCGATTTGATAAAACGGTAGATGCAATTAAAACGGAAGATGTTGAGCTTGCTTCCAAATTAATAAAGGGATTTAAAAAACAGGTTACAACTGCATCTGATCGCATTGTTAACAATATTATTTCTGGTGAATTAAATCTTGAATCTGGTTCAGAATCTGCAGCTATAGTATTATACGCACGTTATTTAAAACGCATTGGCAGTCATTTAAAAAATATTACAACCACTNTAATNAATCCTATTGATTCTATTGGATATCAATTAAAAGANATGNAATAATAAACTNAATACCTGAAAAAATAATTATACTTCAGGATTGATTGTTGTAACCCCAAAAGAGAAAGAAGACCCCTTCCCTTCTACAGTATCTACATAGATTTTTGATGCGTGAGCTTCAATAATATGTTTGGCTATTGAAAGCCCAAGTCCTGTNCCCCCCTTTTGTCTATCTCTTGCTTTATCTGTTCTATAAAATCTTTCAAATANTCTTTTTAATGATTTTTGTGTAATTCCTATTCCTGTATCAATAATTGAAAAAACGATTTCATCATCTCTTCGATTTGCTTTNACTTTAATATAGCCCTCATCAGTATATCGCAAAGCATTTGATAATAAATTGGATATAACTTGATCTAATCGACTTTTATCACCATATATAAAAAGTTTTTTATCAGGAATATCAAGATCAATCTTAATTCTTTTATTCGTGTTCCTNTGCTTAGCATCTTTTGTAAGATTANTTAGAATATCGAAAACATTAAAATACTCGAAATTCATTTTCAACTCACCTGTTTCTATTCTTGATATTTCTACTAGATCTGTTACTAATTCTTCTAAACGATGTGCATTCTCTAATGANCTTTCTAGAAAAGCCACATTCACTGTTTGATCATTTATTGCACCCTCTAATAATGTTTCTATATAACCAGAAATGGATGAAATNGGTGTTTTTAATTCATGNGTAACATTTCCAAGAAACTCCGATCGNACTTTCTCCATCCGTTTAATCCCTGTATAACNTCTTTCAAGAGCAATTGTCATTTTATTCATATTATCCGCTAACTCATCAATCTCAATGACTCCAGTTCTTATAGCGACTCTCCTTTTAANATCTCCTTGACTGATATCATTAGCTGCTTTTGTAAGCTCCGATATTGGATCTGTTAACCAACTTTTTAAAACAAACCATGCAACTATTATTACAAAAATAATAATGGCGATAATAAGATAATAAAATTCACGATACTTGCTAGCCAAATTTTCAACTGNTTTTAATGATTGTGCAACTCTAACGTATTTAAATCCAAATTNATTTTGATCAACCTNTTTAGCAAAATAAATAAACTCGGTTCTTAANGTNTTNCTATATCTTGNAGAAAAACCCTCNTTTTCATCTTTTGCTTCAANAATCTCTGGTCTAGATATATGGTTGTCCATCTGAGATAATTGATCCATTGGCATAGATGATTCACCAATAACNGTTCCATCAGCTGCGATTAATGTCATTCTAAGTTTGGATGCAATNGAATACTCTTCNGCCATTTTTTGAAAAGTATCTTTTTCACTANTATTANCATAGACCATAAATGTCTTGGAATGAGATCTAAGTTTTTCAATTATTGAATCTTTNGCCTGATTTAAGGCCAGTGACTTTGTATACATAATAGGAGNNATCATTCCTATTACACCAATAAAGATAATTATAGCCAGTAATCTATACTGAATCCGTCTCATACGTATTATATGGTATTTTCTTTAAATCTTTGGACGGAAGCGGTAGCCGACGCCTTTTACNGTTTCAATCCAATTNTTATATATACCTAATTTGGATCTAATTCGGTTAATATGCACGTCAATGGTGCGATCAACAACAAANACATCTTCTTCCCATATTCTTGATAGCAGTTCCTCACGGGTGAAGATGATATTTGGTTGATTCATAAAAAAAGCCAATAATTCGAATTCTTTTCGAGGAAGATGTAATTCATTGCTCTCTAATTTAGCGATATAGGTTAAGGTGTTGATTTCAAGATCACCAAAACTAATATTGGTTCCTTTAGAATTAATTTGATCAACTCTACGTAAAATAGCATTAATCCTTGCAATCAACATTTTGGGACTGAATGGTTTTTTAACATAATCATCACCACCAACTTCCAGTCCTCGTACTTCATCAAATTCACGGTCCATTGCAGTTAAAAATATTATTGGCACCGTATTACCTTGTTCACGAATTTTTCTACAAACTTCGTATCCATCTTTACCTGGCATCATAATATCAAGGATAGCAAGATCAAGCTCTTTTGATAATTTATTTAATGCATCATTACCGNTTACAGCTTCGGTGATATTAAAACCAGCTTTTTCTAAATTATATCGTAAGATTTCTCGAATATCTGGTTCGTCATCTACGATTAATATATTTTTCATGTACTGTAATTTATTGTATGTATGTAAATAAATTNTAAATATGCAAAAAAGAATTAATCTCCCNTATAAATACATCCTGTGCTGCAAGTNTCACTTACAATTATTTTTTTCAATTGTGGTAGTTTAGGATNAACTTTTTTCCATATCCATNCTGCTAAATTTTCACTNGTTGGATTTTCAAGTCCTGNTACTTCATTTAATACAATATGGTCAAGCTGATTTATGACTGGANCNCAGACTTCTTTTACATCCCCAAAATCCATTATCCATCCTATTTTTTNATCAATAGGACCAGATATATGAATTTCTACATTAAAAGTATGTCCATGCATGCGCTTNCATTTATGATCTTCTGGNAGATTGGGCAAATAATGAGCAGAATCAAATGAAAACTTTTTATATATATCCATATCTAGATCATGGAATCTGTAAATACTTGTGCATCTGAAGACTTAATCTCCAATTTGGGTTAGCAGTACAGTATTCCAATGTTTTATTAAGGTTATTATTATAATTTGAATCATCCATAGGTTGTAATGAAAATACATCGAAATCTAAGTCTAAAAAGCTGCTTGGATCTAAATCTTCTTGTGGGTAAACAATTTTTAATTCATTCCCTTTTTTTATTAATAATTCAGTATCCTTTTTTGGACTCACGCAAATCCAATCAATTCCTTCAGGAGGATCTATTGTACCATTAGTCTCAATAGCAATTTGAGCTTCTTTACTTTTAAGATATACAATCAACTTTTTATCCAATTGGAGTAAGGGCTCCCCTCCTGTAAAAACAATGAAAGGTTTACCATTGGAATTCCAAAAAGATAGAATATGATGTGATAACTGTTGATGATTTTCAAACGTTCCACCTCCAACACCATCTGTTCCAACAAAATCAGTGTCACAAAATTTACAAGTTGCATCTTCTCGATCCTTCTCATGCCCGCTCCATAGATTACAACCAGTAAATCTACAAAAGATTGCCACGCGTCCAGCATGTGCCCCTTCACCTTGAATCGTTAAATAAGTTTCTTTTATTTTATATGACATTATTAAATATCTGGATAATTCAAAGGGTCAGAAGTTCCTGCATCTAAGAATCCTTTAATTCGCAATAAACATGCATCACATTTCCCGCATGGTTCATCTTTACCTAAAGGATCATAACAACTGTGAGTTTTAGAGTAATCAACTCCTAATTCAATCCCTAGCTTAATTATTTCTGATTTTTTTAAATCAATTAACGGAGTATGTATTTGTAATTGTTCTGCCTCTTCTACGCCAGATTTTGTGGCTAATCTTCCCATTTTTTGAAACGATTCTATATACTCTGGTCTACAATCAGGGTAGCCGCTATAATCAAGCGCATTGACACCAATAAAAATATGAAAAGAATTTTCCACCTCGGCTAGTGCTAACGCATATGATAAGAATATGGTATTTCTTGCAGGTACATAAGTAATAGGAATCTCTGAATTCATTTCACCTGTATCACGATTTTTGGGAACATCAATATCATCTGTTAATGCAGAACCACCAATAGCTCCTAAATCTATATTTGCAATTTGATGCTTTGTTATATTATAGGAAGTGGCAATTTCTTTTGCACATTCAATTTCATAATTATGTCGTTGGCCATAATTGAATGATAATGCTATAATATCAAATCCTTTGTTTGTCACTGCTGCTAAAACAGTAGTTGAATCTAGGCCTCCACTAAGTAGTACAATTGCTTTCTTCACAACTTATTTTAACTATTTAATTGGAAATATAGATAGTAAATATTTATTAGAAAGTATATGATAACTGAAACTGTGTGTTTGAAAAATCTTCTAATTGTTCAAATCTATTAATGGGATCATCATTTCCAATAAAATAACTTGCATATACATTAATAAACCAATTATCACTTAATAGATACTCAAGACTAAATCCTAATAATTGTCCGGGGTCCTCCAAGTTAAATAATAGATTATAATTTAGTTCAAGATCATCATCAAAGAATCTATTGCTTCCAATAATTAACAGCGATTTATTTGAAATCATTGCAAAAGGCGTACCCATACCAGGAATGAAATTATCGGTATTTATTATTATCATGCTCTTGCTTGGAAAATCAAAAGTATTTCCTGATGCTTTAAGAACATTATTGCCAATTATCTGAGCTCCTATAGTTTTTGAATTTTCCATCCTATATTCAATCTGAATTACATATTGTAAATAATCTGCCTTGGCATCTAAATAATTATACCATTTAGCTTCATAATCATTAATAGTGCTAAACAATGCTGATTCCGCACGTATAGTAAAATCTTTTATAAAAGTTACCATATTCAATCCAATAACAGAGGTAGAACGATAACCAAATTTTGGACTTACTGGTATAATATTAACTGTATCAATCCCAAGAAGACTAAACGAACGATCATATCCATCAAAATAAGATATTCCTATATCTGTTTCTCCTATAATAGTCTTAAGCTGCAATCCATATTCTAATGAATTTTCTCTTTCTTCATATTCAGTTGGTTCTATTGGAATTTTGAATGGGAATTCTGGCTCATTAAATGGCAATCTGTTTGAAACGTGGTTTGGAATAATCACACATTCTAACTGCCAATTATTCCAATAAGAAATTAAAGATGCGGATACAGAACCTATTTTTCTATCTGCACCTTGCAAAAACATATAATAATAATCATAAGGATTTAAATTATCTGTCGGATTATTCCCATCAGCTACACCCCAAGCATGAATCTGTTTTCCAAACTTGACCTCTCCCCAAGAGGGAAACCAAGTTGCATATGCTTCTCTTAATTTAAAATTTGGGATTTGATTTTCTCCCCACCTATGTTCCAATGCTGAGTTAACTAATAAATCAAAATCTCCCATAGTATATCCCATTCGCAACTGAGCAAACCTAAATGGAAGCTCCATTTGGTCTTGATCTGAAATATTAAACATGACCATTGGCTTAATGGTACCATTAAAGGATAGCTGCCCTAGAATAAATGGACATATCACAAAAAATAATGAACGTTTTAGAATCATTATTGTTTTAATAAGTTAATTACGGGGCAAGCGTTTTAAATTTTTTTCCTGAAAAAGACTATGATCTAATCCTGAGTCAACTCTTATATCTTCCATCGTTAAAGTAGTGGTGTGGCTTTTTTGTACATCTTCAACAAATATTTTATTGATGACATGATAATCGGAAATGGACTCAAAAAAGAATTTCTTTTTTTTGCGTAACCCACCACCTAAATCATAAGATTCTTCTTGAACTGCAATCATTGATTCTTTATCAATCCAGGTAATATGCTTTGAATATGTTGATTTTATATCTTCATTTGGTAATACTTCTAAAACAAAACAATCTTTTCCATCTAACGTTTCATCTTCTAATCTTTTATATATATTCTCTTCTAAAGACCTACTAGTCATGTCTTCATAGCTAAGATCAGACCCCATAAATGAATCTCCTTTTTTTGATGAAGATATTCTTCGAACTTTTTTAAATGCAGGTAGCCACATACGCATTTCATCAGATTTGTTATCATGTTCAATCTTTAAAAAAGCAACACCCTTATCATCTAATGGAGCTAAAAACCATAAAATTTGTTTGGAACCATTATTAGATGACTTTGAAAGGATTGTTGATGTTCTTGTTTTCCCCTTTCTATTTGTTAACAACAT
>NZXC01000001.1 GCA_002701785.1 Fidelibacterota bacterium | reverse complement strand
ATCATCAATTAATAGAAGGCTCTGCTGGTGCTGCAATCGCAGCACTTTTTAAAAGAAAAAAAACATTAATAGGAAAAAGGGTAGTTATAATAATATGTGGTGGAAATATAAATTCAAATACATTACATAAAGTTTTATCATGAATAATATTTTAATAATTAAGAAAAATCTTTTTTTATTTTGCTGCGTAGTCCTTGTAATTATTTCTACTATTTATGCTAATGATAAAGATAACGTAAAAGATTTTGTTAGTTTAGCAGGAATAAAATTTGAGATATTAAAAAATGGAGAATCGAATAGAAGACTAATATGGATTCATGGAGATGAGAAAACTGCTGAATTATTAATTAGAAAACATTTGAAGAAAAATAATGGCACTGCTTATCTAATTCATAATACAGAAAGAGAAGTAGTAATTAATGGATTTATATTAGATCCAAATCGAATCTTTACTAATGATGGCGTAAGGAAAAATCTGATAAAATTAAATAAAAATATTTCCAAATTAGATCTTGATAAAACTATTGAATTAATAAGTGAAGATAGGGATGACTTTTTTGAAAGGATTTCTCCACCTGCAGAAGGATTGCTTATTGCTTTACATAATAACATTCGAGAATATTCAATTGATAATGAAATTCCCTTTAGCACAGAGGTCTCATTAAAAAATAAGAACCATCCTGATCATCATAACTTTTTTATTTGTACAAATCGAGAAGATTATAATTTATTAAAAAAATCACCATTTAATGTCGTTTTACAGGATAAACAAATTGAAAATGATGATGGTTCTTTATCTTGGTATANATCGAAAAAGAACATACGATTTATTAATATNGAAACACGATTAGGTTATTTAAGCACNCAGNCTAAAATGCTTAAGTATGTAAATGAAAATTTATTCTAAGTTATTTTTGATTATCATTGAATTATTATTAAAAATTTTAGAATTACTTCTTTTATCAGTATATCCCATCATAATAGAGTGACCTTTAATACTAATTTGATTATCACTGATTTCTATTGAAGTCATATGTATTGGTATATCTCCAATACAAACGACACCAGTATTTTCTTCAATTATATGAATTACATTTTGTTCTTTTGAAATCTTATTCCAATTCATTTTAATTATATAATCAGCGTTATCATACTGGCCATCTAATCCTATTGTAATATCTGGATTTTTATTTGAAATGGCTATTCCAGCGTATAATGGTAATAATAACTGTAGAACAATCCATGCAGTAGATGTGGAAGGAAGATTTATATTTATAGTAGTTCCTCTTCTTAAATCTAAATGTTTGCAAGCACCATTTGTGTTTACTAAAAGATTGTAATGACTAAGTTGAATAAATTTTTTCTTTTTATAAAACAATAAAGCTTCATGGTGTAAAGATGGTCTAAACAATGGAATAAAGTCACTCGGATAATTTTTTAATATTTCTAATGATGGGCAATTGGTATTATTCAGTAACATTACGGGGTCAACTTTAGCTAGATCTTTTTTCTTAATTGGCTCCTGTGATAAAATTACCGAGTTACCAGATGCCCAAACTGCAAAGATAATAATTTCAGCAATTGGAAAATCAATATTTTCAATTACAACTCTACTTTTTATACCAAGTTTATTTTCTCTAAGCCAATTAGAAGCTTGATTTATTAATGTTAAAAAATCATTATTTGTTATTTTTTGGTCTAAGAATAAATAATTATTTCCAAACTTGATATTTTCACCCTCTAATAAAGAAAAAATATTAGGATAGGGGACTATGTATTCGACCGGTTCAATATTCCCAAGGCACTGGGCATTATATATTCGGTCTGAAACTAATTCAGACATGTCTTATTTTAATCTGGTTTAATTTTTCTTTTAATCTCTAATGTATCATGTACACGGGTGTAATTATCTCCAGCAAGGCGACCAATAGGATTTAATTTTTGAATATTTATATGACCGTCATCATATAATTCATCATCTATATGAAATAGAACGATTGTTCCGATAACTACAAACCCACCTCCAGGGCCAGAATTTCCAACTGGTATAATTTTTTGTAATTTGCATTCATAACTGATTCGGGCTTCTTTTACGCGTGATGATTCTATTTTTACACTTTTAATAGGAGTGAGGTCTGAAATAGAAAATTCATCAACATCCGGTTCATAATCAGTAGAACATGACACCATTTGTGTTGCAAAATCTTCTGATACGATATTGATTACAAACTCTTTCGTTAATTTTATATTGTTTAACGTGTCTTTTGTTTTACCATCGTACCCTCTTCTTGAAGGAGCAAACATAATGGAGGGAGGGTTAGAACAGACTCCATTAAAATATGAGAAAGGCGCTAAATTATTCTTTCCATCTAATGATATAGTAGAAACAAGCGCAATAGGCCTTGGTAATATTGATCCAATCATAATTTTATGGTTTTCTTGAAATGATGATTTTTCAGGATCAATAATCATATTTTCCAAGACATTGGATATTCTTCATCATCAGCTTCTTTCGCTAAAGAAGAAATAGATAATGGTTTAAATGTATCAACCATAACTGCAAGCTCATTAGTTTTATCTTTCCCTATTGATTCTTCAATTTTTCCTGGATGGGGACCATGAGGAAGTCCGCTAGGATGAAACGTTATTGATCCTTCTTCAATATTATTTCTACTCATGAATTCTCCTTCAGAATAAAATAAAACCTCATCTGAATCAATATTACTATGGGCATATGGTGCCGGTATAGCTTCAGGATGATAATCAAAAATTCTAGGAACAAATGAACAGACAACTAATCCTGGAGCTTGAAAAGTCTGATGCACTGGTGGCGGTTGATGTATCTTTCCAGTTATTGGCATAAAATCTTTAATATTTAATATCCAGGGATAATAGCAACCATCCCAACCTATAATATCAAAAGGATGATAAACATATTCATAGTTTTGGTATCCACCATTTAGTTTTGTTTTGATAGTGCAAGGGCTGTCATTGATTGGTTTATCCAATTGTGGAGTACGTATATCTCTTTCTGAGTATGGAGAATGTTCTAATAATTGCCCATGACTATTTCGATAATTTGNTGGTGTTTCAACTGGCCCATTTGTTTCAATAATAAATTGGTTCATTTTTTCATCAACTTCCATTTTCCATATCACGCCTCTAGGAATGATAATGTAATCTCCTTTAATCAAATCCATATTGCCAAAGTTGGAATAAAATNGCCCAGATCCACTTTGAATAAATATAATTTCATCATTATGCCCATTACGATAAAGAGCATTCATTGATTTATCAATCTTAGCAATTGATAATTCTACATCATCATTATAAAAAAGTGAGAGNCTTGCATTTATTGCATCACCTGAGGATTTTAAGTCAAATGATTTTATATGGTAATGCCTGTGTATCGAATCTAATGGATCTTTTTTTATTTTTTGATATTTACCAACTTTTTTGACTGCTGTTGGAGGATTGATGTGATACGCGTTAGAATATAATGAGCTGAAGCCTTTTCGGCTTATTAATTCTTCGTAGTAAAGATTTTCATTATTATCTCGAAATTGAATGTGTCTTTTATTTGGTACTTCCCCTTGTTTTTGATAAAAAGGCATAGTGTTATATAATTGTATTTTCTAGTACGCCTATATTATCAATCTCTAGACGTATAGTATCACCTTTTTTTAACCANCCACCTGTAGACTCAGGTCTTAATTCCAGTATACATCCAGTACCTACAGTNCCGGAACCNATATAATCTCCTGNTTTCAAATCAACATTCATACTTGCTCGTTGTATCATAGAAGGAAAAGAATGATAAAGATCATTTGTGTTACCATCAGAAATTAAATTATCATTTAAATAACATGTCATTCTGAGATTCATCTTATCATTTTCCCAATTATTTTTTAATTCATCAGGTGTGACCATAAAGGGACCAAAACTATTTGCGAAATCTTTACCTTTTGCAGGTCCAAGATTCATTTGCATCTCTTCACGTTGTAAGTCTCTTGCAGACCAATCATTTAATATTGTATAACCTGCAATAAACTTTTCTGCATCCTTTTTATCTATATTTTTTCCACCATTNGCAATTATAATTGCTAACTCTAATTCGAAATCTAATTCTTTNGTTTCTTTTGGGTACGGAATTTCTTCTTTGTGTCCATAAATAGAAGTTGTATTAGAAAAATAAAAGATTGGTATTCTATACCAATCTGGATTCATATCAAGACCCCGTAGCTTTCTTGCTGCTTTCACATGTTGTTCAAATGCATAAAAATCCCTAAAAGACGTAGGGTTTGGTACAGGAGGGAGGAGATGCACATCATTTAAATTAATTGATATTGACTTTCCATTAATTTGTAATTCTGAATGGTCTAAATCTGAAATGTTTTGTTTAAGCTTAATTAGTTTATCAAAATTTTCATTCCATTTATTTAAAGCAAGNTTTAATGTAGTTGGGATAGAAAGAAAAGATGAATCTTTNTTATGTTCATTCATCCAGATAGATGATCTCATAATATCNATTATTTTATCTTCTATTATAAAACCAAATCGGGGTTTTTCANCTCTAAAAGTTGTGTATGTAGCGAATTTCATATTATTTTTTAAAAATNNTATGTGATTTATTTACTATAAATTACCACGAATTTTCTGTTCATTTTCTATGGATTCAAAAAGAGCTTTAAAGTTTCCTTTACCAAAACTATTNGATCCTTTTCTTTGAATTATTTCATAAAAAAGCGTGGGTCTATCTTGAATAGGTTTAGTGAATATTTGGAGCATATATCCTTTTTCATCTTTATCTACTAAAATTCCTAGATCTTCAATTTGATCTAAATCTTCATCTATCTCTCCAATACGTTCAGTTAAAGATTCATAGTAGGTTTTTGGTATTTCTAAGAATTGAACACCTTTATCTCTTAGCTTTGAAACTGTATTAATGATATCTTTAGTTGACATTGCAATATGCTGAATTCCTGGACTATTATAGTAATCTATAAACTCTTGTATTTGCGATTTTCTTAATCCATCAGCAGGCTCATTTATAGGCATTTTAATTCTTTCATTATCATTTGCCATTACTATTGATCTTAGAGCTGAGAACTCTGTAGATATATCCTTATCATCGACAGTCCAAAATCGATGCCAGCCAAAAACTTCTTCATAAAAATTGCATACAGTCTGCATTTCACCATTTGGCTGATTGCCAACGATATGATCAATATGTATAAGTCCTGAAGGATCACCTGTTAGATTATTTTCAAAAACNTCATACCCTGGCAAGAAAACCCCATTATAATTATTCCTTTGAACAAAAGTATGGCTTGTGTCACCAAAAGCTTTAATAGTAGCAATTATCGCCTCCCCTTTTTCATCCGATAATAAATGAGGTTTTCTAACACTTTCAGCTCCACGATCAATNCTTTCTTTCCATGCTGCTTCAGCATCATTAACTGTAAATGATACATCTTTTACGCCATCTCCATGATTATAAATATGTTTACTGATTTCCGAATTATTATTTAAAGGAGATGTAAGTAAAAATTTAATTTGATTTTGTTTTAATAAATAGCTTACACGATCTCTTGATCCAGTTTCTAAGCCACAATATGCTATTGGGTAAAAACCAAAAGCACTATGATAAAAGTGGGCTGCTTGTTTTGCATTGCTAACATATAATTCACAATAATCAAACCCGTCTATTTTATAACNATTCATAATCAAATAATTTCTTNTAGAGTTTTAACAAAATATTCGTTTTCATCTTCTAAACCAATAGATATCCTTACATATTCTGGCCAACCAAAAGATGTCAAATGTCTTAAAATAATTCCTTTATCTAATATGTTTTCTGTTATTTCTTTAGCATTGTTTTCGGAACCCCAATAAGTNGTTATAAAATTTGTTGCGGAGGGAATACGCTTTATATTCAATTCATCTAGTTTTAATTCTATTTTATCTTTCTCTATTTTATTTAGNTTAATTGTTTTATTCATGAATTCAGTATCATCTAAAGCTNCTAAACCTGCAATTTGTGCTACACGAGATGGTTCGAAAGGGACTTTCACTTTTAACAAATTATTAATTAAGGTTTCATGAGAGAAGCCATAACCAATTCTTAATCCCGCAAGACCATATGCTTTAGAAAATGTTCTAAGTGTAATAACATTATCATATCTATATGTCATTGAGTTTGGATAATCATTTAAATGATCTGCATATTCAAAATATGCCTCATCAAGTATCACTAATACCCGTTCTGGGACATTTTCATAAAATTCATCAAATTCTTTNTTAGTTATATATGTTCCCATAGGGTTATCTGGATTTGCTATATAAATAATTTTTGTATAATCATTAATATNTCTTTTTATCCCTTCAAGATCTATTTTGTGATTTTTCATTTCAACCCAATTTATTTTTCTTCCAGTAGCTGTAGCTAAGACACGAAANCCAATAAAAGAATTTGCAGATCCAATAATCTCATCATCCGTTAATAAAAAGGTTCTTAATATATTTGACATTATCCCTTCTGAACCTGAACCAATTATTACATTTTCAGCTTTAACATCAAATTTATTTGCTAGTTTTTTGCGAAGTTTTTTTCCAGCTGCATCAGGATAACGATTAATCTTTTTCAATCCTTTATTTATTGCTGAGATTACCAGCGGAGATGGGCCCATAGAGTTTTCATTTGATGCAAGTTTAATTACATTTTTTAATGATTTTTCTATTTTTATATCATCAATATTAGCGCCAGGTTTGTAGCTTGATAATTGTTTTATATATGAAGGAACAAGAGGCATGGTGATTAATACAACAAATTTACATAATAATAATCAATTATACGATTGACTCCTACTTGTGGAATAATTGATAAATAACTAAGAAATTATAGAATGAAAATTAAGGGGCCATTAATCAAAGGAAATTTTATTGATCGACCAAACCGATTTTTAACAATAGTAAAAATTAAAGATAAATATGTGAAAAGTCATTTNCCTGACCCTGGACGATTAAAAGAAATTCTAACACCTGGAAGAGTATTATTCTTGAGAAAAGACAAATTTTCTACTAATAGAAAAACAAGATATACTACAGTCCTTACAGATATTAACGGAGAATTAGTTTCACTTATTTCAACATTNCCTAANCNATTNATNAAGGAATGTATTGAATTAAATCNNTTATCTTTTCTNGATGGATNAAGTATTAAAAAACAGGAAATAAGATATGGAAAACATAGATTTGATTTCTTATTAACGGATAAAGAAAACAAGCCATTTTATCTGGAAGTTAAATCAGTAACTTATGTAGAAAATGGGATTGCAAAATTCCCNGATGCAATTACGGAAAGAGGTAAAAAGCATGTAAAAGAATTATGCAATCTTGTTAAAGCTGGATTTCAAGCAGGAATTATATTTGTTGTTCAGCGATCTGATGCAAAAATCTTTCAGCCTATGTGGGATAGGGATCCAAAATTTTGTAATGCATTATATAATGCTAAGCAATGTGGTGTTAANATTTGGTGTATTAAAGCTAGATTGACAAAAAGAGATATGACATTTATTAGTGAAATTCCTATAAATTTGAAACCATAATGATTTGGATACGAAATTACTTTTACTTGCTCTTACAAATTTCTATTGTATTTATTTCAATAATCTTTATTCAATATTGTGCAGTAATTAAACCTCCTAGTGGTGGTCCAAAGGATATGACCCCTCCTTATTTAGTGCATGTTAATCCACCAAGTGGTTCATTGAATTATAAAGGTGAAAAAATTGTTTTACAGTTTTCAGAATACATGAATTCGAATAGTATTGAAAAAGGAATTCGTATTTTTCCAAANTTTAAAGATGAATTATCAATTCTAATTCAGGGGGATATTGTGAATATTGATTTCCCAGATGATCTAGAAAAGGATCAAACATATGTTATTAATCTAAGTAGAAATATAACCGATGAACATGGAGTTGAACTAGCTGAAGCAATATCTTTAGCATATAGTACTGGAGATAAAATTTCCAAAGGATCTATATCAGGNATAGTTTATGGTGAAGGTAAATCAGCAGTCCACTTATGGAAAATAAAAAATCATAATAATCTTCAAGAAATTTTTCTTACAGAACCTAATTATATAACTGATGTATCAAATAAAGGAATATTTACTTTTCAATATTTATCAAAAGCTGATTATTTAATTTTATCTATGGATCGAAATTTTGCAGGTATGCCTCTGAATACAGATAGAATGACATATGGACTTAATTGGAATAAAATAATTCCTCTTCAATCTGACCAGGTTTTGTCAAACATAAATATGTTAAAANGCCAGGAGGAATCTCAATTAAAACTATTAAGTGGAGAATGGTATGGGTTTAATTGGGGGAGGATNTTTTTTAATCTATCCTTAAAAAATTTAAATGAAGATTATATGTTAAAAATTATCTATGATAATAAAGTAAATACATCAGTTACTTCATTTATTGANCCCGAAGATGAAAAATCACTAATATTTCTGCATCCCTCTTTAATAGATGTATCCGAAACTTTTNAAGTTATAATTAATGATTTATATATTGATGAAAATACTCATTTAGATTCTGCATCATTAAATTTTTTACTTTCTGAATATGATNCTAGTTTGATAAAACTTACTTCACCTAAATTAGATATTACAATCGCGCCTAAAAGCCCTATTGAATTAAAATTTTCTAAACCTAATCCAAAAAGTAAAATGTTTGACTATCAGTTATTCAAAAATGATACTTTAGAAGTCAAAGAAAAAGTCATGATAGTTAGTCCAATGCAAGTAAATATAATTCCTCAAACTAATTGGGAGCCAAGAACAAATTATTTATTAATAATAAACGATGATTTATTGCAGGACTCTACCATTAAATTAAATATAAGCACACTGAATTATGTTAGATATGGAGGATTGCAGATCCCAATTACAGGAGCAGTAGTTAGCTCATTTGGAGCAGAGATAGAAAACATTGAAAATAAGGAANTTAAAAAGTTATCATTCGTAAATTCAGAAAAGGAAATAATTTTTAAGCAAATTCCTGAGGGTAAGTATACAATTACTATTTTTAATGATTTCAATAAAGATTATAAATATAGTTTTGGGAAAATAAAACCATTTGAACCTGCTGAGTGGTTTTATGTTATGCCTGATACTGTTGAAATACGTGGTAATTGGGATATAGAACTACCAATGATAAATGTAGAGGAAGTATATAAATAAATGTATTGTGTAATTATGGCTGGAGGAAGTGGAACACGATTCTGGCCATTGAGTAGAAAAAACAACCCAAAACAACTCCTTAATATTATAGGTGAAAAATCAATGTTGCAAATCACGATTGATCGTTTACTTAAACTAAAGAAAATTGAGGGTATATTTATTATTACCAGATCAGATTTAGTTCCTCAGATTAAGGAGCATNTAAATGGAATTCCCTCTGAGAATATAATTATTGAGCCAGAAGGGAAAAACACTGCTCCATGTATAGCTTTAGCAGCATTGANNATAGCAGAAATAAATGAAAATGCAACTATGGGTNTATTTCCTGCAGATCATCTAGTTATTGGATATAAGGAATTTGAAAAAGCTATTAATTCTGCTATTCATATAGCNAAAAATAATCAAGGACTAGTAACGTTAGGAATGGAGCCAACATTTCCATCAGTTGCTTATGGATACATTCAACATGAANTTNAAAATATAAAAGATCATTCAAATGCATTTAGAGTAAAAGCATTTGCGGAAAAACCACATTTNGATTTAGCAAAAAGATTTATAAAGAGCAAAGATTTTTTATGGAATGGTGGNATTTTCATCTGGAATGTNAATATTTTCATGAATAGTTTAAATAAACATATGCCAGAACTATATGATTCTATAACTATGATTAAACAATGTATNAATACTGGAGAAAATTATGATGAGATATGGAACAATATTTCCCCAGAATCTATTGATTATGGACTGATGGAGAAATCANATAATATTTATGTAGTTAAAGCNAAATTTGAATGGAGTGATTTGGGNTCTTGGAATATAATTCATGAAATTAGCCCAAAAAATAAGCAAGGTAATTCGATAATAGGTGATGGAATNATTGTAGAAGGAAATAATAATTTTTTNCGATCAAATGGACAGTTTATTGCATTATTGGGTGTTGATAATTTAGTAGTTGTTGGTACCGATGATGCAATTTTGGTTATTAACAAAGAAAGAGTAGAAGAAGTAAAAAAAATAGTAGAGTATCTTAAAGATAATAAAGAAGATTTATTATAGGAATGGCTAATAACCCGGAAAAATTAATTACGTTATTTGAAGAGCTAGCTGATAANCTCAATATCAAACTACTACAGGATAAAGGAGANTTTACTGGTGGATCTTGTTTGGTAAAAGATGAAAATTTTATTGTGGTTAATAAACGTAAGCCTGTAGAGCAAAGATTAAAAATTCTTGCTCAAGAATTCAGTAAAAAAGACCTTTCAGATATTTATATTATCCCCGCTCTGAGGGAATTTATTGAAAAATCGCANTCGAAATCTAAATAACAAATTATTTCTTTAAAAAACTTGATTTGTACATCAAGTTAAATTACAATTCTTAGCGTTTTTATTAATAATAATCCGAGGATACAATGAAAGAATTTACATCTGCAGATATAAGGAATTTTGCTATAGTAGGTCATGGGGCATCAGGTAAAACTATGCTTTGTGAAGCCATGCTTGCCTGTGCAGGAGAAATAAACCGAATGGGTTCTATTGAAGCTAAGAATACAGTTTCAGATTATCATCACGATGAGCACGAAAGACAAATTTCAATCCATTCATCTCCACTACATCTTGAATGGACGAATAAAAAGTTTAATATNATTGATACACCTGGATATTTAGATTTTATTGGTGAAGCAATTAGNTCTTTAGCTGTTGTGGATATGGCAGTTGTTCTATTNCATGCAGTAAATGGCATTGAAGTTGGAACNGAGCAAGTTTGGTCATTTGCATCGAAAAATAATATNCCAAANGTATTAGTTGTNAATGGATTAGATCGTGAACATACAANATTTGATGATATATTAAATCAAGCAAAGGATCATTTTGGTAAAAATGTTTTTCCTATGCAATTACCTGTAAATGCTGGTCCAGGATTTAATCAAATAATTGATGTCCTTAGAAGTGAACTCATAACATATAATACAGATGGGAGCGGAAAATATTCTGAGTCTGATATACCTGATGAATGGAAAAGTCGCGTTGAAGAATTTCACCAAGAATTGATTGAATATGTAGCAGAATCAGATGATACCTTATTGGAAAAATTCTTTGAACAAGGGAATCTATCTGAAGAAGAGATGCGAAGCGGCATCCACGATGCAATTCAAAATCAAAGCTTCATTCCTTTATTCTGTACTTCTGCAAGTATTAATNTAGGGGTAACTAGGTTAATGGAATTTGTTTCTAAATATGGATCTTCACCAGTTGATAGAGGAACTGTGATAGCAAAATCATTAAAATCTGATGAACAAATATCTGTTNATTTAGATGGAGACGAACCCGTAGTAAATGTATTTAAGACTATTAGTGAAGCACATGTAGGAGATTTATCTTTTTTTCGAGTGTATTCTGGGAGCGTTAATGCAGGTATGGATATGTTAAATACCACACGGTCTAAGACGGAACGTTTTGGTCAAATGTTTCTACTGAATGGTAAAAACCGTATGAGTGTAAACCATCTTAATGCAGGAGATATTGGCGCAGTTGTCAAATTAAAAGACACCCATACCAGCAACACACTTTGTTCACAGAAATTTCAAGTTATTATGGATACAGTTTTACTTCCCAATTCTAATATTCATATGGGAATTATTCCNAAAGCTAAAGGGGATGAAGAAAAGTTAGCTATGGGCCTATCAACCTTACATGAGGAAGACCCAACTTTTGTGTATCATGTGGATTCTGAACTACACCAGACAGTTATATCAGGCCAGGGAGAATTACATTTGCAAGTGTCTATACAAAGATTGCAAAGAAGATTTGGTATTGATATTGACACATTTAAGCCAAGAATCCCTTTTAGAGAAACTATTAAAGGAAAAGGTGAAGCGAAATATAGACATAAGAAACAATCTGGCGGAGCAGGGCAATTTGCTGAGGTTTGGATGAGGATTGAGCCTAAAGAAAGGGGCGAAGGAGTTGAATTCGTTTCATCTCTTGTTGGNCANAATGTTGATCGAGTCTTTGTTCCTTCAGTTGAAAAAGGAGTNCAATCTGCCTGTGTGGATGGNGTCCTTGCTGGCTATCGCGTAGTTGATTTAAAAGTAGTTTTTTATGATGGTAAACAGCATCCTGTTGATTCTAAAGATATTGCATTCCAAATTGCAGGAAAAGGAGCATTTAAAGAAGCNTTCAATAGTGCTCAGCCATGTTTGCTCGAACCAATAATGGATGTTGAAGTCAGAGTTCCTGAAGATTTTATGGGAGATNTTATGGGAGATGNTTCTAGNAGGAGAGGNAAAATTATGGGGATGGATAATGAAGGAAGCTTTCAGGTTATAAAAGCGAAAATTCCTCAATCTGAATTATATCATTATTCTACTGCTATACGCTCATTGACAGGAGGTAGAGGTTTACATTCCGAAAGTTTTAGTCATTATGAATATTTACCTCAAGAATTGCAAAGGCGTTTTGTTACTGAATCTCAAAATGATGATAATAAATAATTATGNAGCNGCTTTGGGCACCATGGCGAATAAGCTATATTAGAGAACAAAAAGAAAAAGGTTGTATTTTTTGTTCGAAACAAAAATCAACCGATGATAAAAATTCATTAATCCTTTCTAGGGGTGATCATTCATTTGTATTAATGAATATATATCCTTATAACAATGCTCACCTTCTAATATCTCCCTACANNCACGTGGAGACGACAGACAAATTGNATTTAGAAACTTTAAATGAAATAATTTGGTTTGCTAATGAATCAATGATTATAATGAAAGAAAACCTTAATGCTGATGGATATAATTTTGGTGCGAATATAGGTACTGCAGGAGGAGCTGGGATTGTAGATCATATACATTTTCATGTTGTACCTAGATGGAATGGAGATACAAATTTTATGCCTGTTATTGGTGAAACAAAGGTGCAAGTTCAGGGCCTTCAAGAAACATATGATGAATTGAAAATACATTTTGATAAAATAATGAATAATTGATAATGGATTATTTCTCTCATTCTTGGCTACCTTACATGTATCTCTATGGGATTGGTGGAATTTTCTTTTTCTCAGGAGTTTATATTGTATGGAAAACAGGGGCAATTGATTTAAATCAACCTCANCATCGNACGTGGATGAAGGTATTCTTTTTAGGTTATGCGTGGTTTATGATCGTGCATGGTGTATTCACAATTTTAGCACTTCAATAAGGTTGTGGAAAATTTTCATAATATAGGGACTTCGACTGACTGGATAGTGATGGTGATGTATTTCTTAGCTATTATGCTATTTGGAACATATTTCGGAAGGTATACAAAAAATACTTCTGATTTCTTCTTTGGAGGAAGAAGATTTAGTTGGTGGCTAATAACAATGTCTATAGTAGCTACTGGTGTTGGTAGTCATAGTTTTGTAAAATATTCTGCCAAAGGATTTGAACATGGTTTTAGCTCATCTATGACCTACTTAAATGATTGGTTTTTCATACCTTTTTTTATGTTTGGTTGGTTGCCTATAATAGTTTATTCGAAGGTTCGTTCAATTCCAGAGTATTTTGAAAAAAGATTTAATCCTTCAGCAAGATTTTTAGCGACGATTCTACTTTTATTTTATATGATTGGCTATATCGGTATTGGTTTTTTAACTCTTGGAAAAGCTGTTATACCTCTACTCCCGGAATCATTTTATATTTTTGGTAGTCTAATAGAAATCACACTAATGAGAGCTATTATTGTTATTGCAATAATTACAGGTATTTATATCACCTTTGGTGGACAAACAGCTGTAATCTTTACAGATTTATTACAAGGTTTTATATTGCTTTTTGCTGGATTCCTATTGTTTGTTCTTGGTATTTCTTATGTAGGAGGAGGTCAAGAATTTTGGGATCTATTACCCTTATCTTGGAAGCTACCTCTTGCAGACTTTAATAAACCATCTAGTTTTAATTTTGCAGGAATCTTTTGGCAAGATGCTGTCGCGGGCTCAATTGGATTTTTGTTTATGAACCAAGGNTTATTAATGAGATTTATGGCATGTAAAAGCGTTAACGAAGGNCGTAAAGCAGCAACAATTAATATTTTATTTGTTTTACCTTTNTCTGCAATAGTNGTTGGGAANGCTGGTTGGTTNGGTAAAGCTATGTCTGTTATGGATCCAAGCATTGTAAGTCCAANTACCANNCCGGATGAAATATTCGTTGTNGTNGCAAGNATAGTAACTAGNCCTGGAATATTTGGNTTTATTATGGCGGCACTTACNGCTGCATTNATGTCAACTGTTGATACATTAATTAATGCAACAGCNGCAATTTTTGTGAATGATGTNTATCGACCTATAATGAAGTATNNGAAAAANNNATANNCANATGATAANCAAAAAGATAANGAGGAGTTNTTNGCAGCAAGAATNANNTCAATGGNAATTACNGNANCNGGNGTNTTATCNGTTTTAGCTTTTNTTCAATTTCCAACAGTATATGAAGCNCATGGNTATTTTCATTCNACNTTAACGCCNCCTTTGGTNGTAGCAATATTTATGGGTGTATTTTGGAAGANATTTACNNCNGCAGGAGTNATNACAACNTTTTTAGGTGGNGTAGTNCTNATGNTATTNGGCGCNAGNTNTCCTGAAGTTTTTATTTCNCCATTTGATCATGGTATAGAAATGAANCCAGATCNTCCATATTCATATATACGTGCTTTTTATAATCTAATNGNTTGNGTAGGNGTAGGNGTATTTGTAACTATGACNACATTTNTTCANNATTATATAGTNTCNGTAATTAAGAAAAATAANAATAGTANTACTATTATGTTGNTTGTATCTNTNATTGCTAGTATTNNNTTTTTATTAGTTATCNTTGGNTCAAGTTCTTTTCAATTTATTTTCCCCATATTTATTATTGTTCTTNTNCCGATAATTGTTACTTATTATGGTAANTATGATGANGAATTATCNACAAANGGACTTACTGTTTATTCTATTAACGAAGCAAAACAAGNATTTAAAGGATCANAGCTAAATGAAAAATATGGNGAAAAAGTTGAAGTAANATTACAANTATCAAANCACNATGAAGATGANATTATGTGNTCCAAGAATGATCTNTTAAAATTAGGNGCTGNAGTTGGTGATTTAGTATATTTATCTGATAAAAGNAAATGGTTGGGGGGGTTAAAATCAATTCATTCTAGNTTTGGAAAATCTCATAATGAGGATGGAATAGTATATTTAAATAANGATCAAATTGANCATGGCNTATTNGAAAATGATAAAATNTTAATTGCTGAAAAAGAAATGTAGCGATTTGAAGGAANATTAAAATAATATAAATTNGCTGCGCCTTTAAATAGTAATAATTATTCCGGAGTAGCTCAGTTGGTAGAGCAGGTGGCTGTTAACCACTTTGTCGGGGGTTCGAGTCCCTCCTCCGGAGCANATATAAACGGANANACTTTTGTCCGTTTTTTTATATCANAANAAATAANCCAAGTGATTATATCTTGTAATTTGTAATNGTAAATTCACTCATAAACTTTTAATAATTCATTTGTATGCCAAACAAGGATCAAAAGCTACTNAGTNGTTTAAAANAATCTGANAAGAATTCATTNCGTGATTTATTTNCAAAATACCATCAATCATTATTTAATTTNGTATTATATAGANTNAAGGACGAAGTGATTGCTGATGATATTGTACAGGANACATTTCTTCGTGTATGGAAACATAGAAANAGNATAAAACCAAATCAGTCNTTTTTTTCCTATATTGCAAAAATTAGTAATAATCTTTGTATGGATTATTTTCGACACGAAAATGTGAAACTACGACATCAGNAACATATACCCCAGCNAACGCAGTCNGGNGNTGATAATCCAGCTATACAATATGAATCAAAAATTTTAGAAGATAAAATTCANAGNATAGTTAATAATAGCTTACCTGANAAATGTAGAGAAATATTTATTTTAAGCNGANTTAATGGTTTGGCAAATCAAGATATAGCAGAATTATTAGAGGTTTCACGNCGTACTGTTGAGAATCAACTGTATAGAGCGTTAAAAGTATTACGTTCAAAATTAAAGGATTATTTGTAAGTAATTATTGNAATATGATCGTTATATATTTAGTAAATGGAAAAANATATTAAAAATATTNGAAGAGGAATCCGTTGAGTACATTTAAAAATAAATTACCAGATGATTTAAAAGTTATTTGGGAATTAACTAGGAAGTTAAAGNTGCANAATTCTCCCGATACTTCAGATGCATGGATGCGTTTGGAGCAACGGTTGGATATGGAACAAAATGCTCCATCTAAGATACAATCTGGACGATTATTTCCTTTTATTCAACCTAGACTGGTATACGCNTTTACAATTTTATTTGTTTTTCTTTTATTAGCNCCNACNATNTATGATAAAATATATAATATTTCTGTATATGCTGATAGAGGAAGCCAGAAAGAATTCAATTTAGCNGATGGTACAATNNTAACAATCAATGCAGAAAGTTNACTAAAATATCGAAGAGANTATAATTCAGAATCTAGAANNGTTAACTTAACTGGAGAGGGGTATTTTGAAGTAGAAAAAGGCACTTCTCCNTTCATAGTAAATACAAGAAATGGNTCTNTTACNGTATTGGGTACAAAGTTCAATATTAANTCCAGGANNGATATGATTGAAGTCGTTGTTAATGAAGGCGCTGTNTNTTTTAATCCAATTATTGAAAACCAACAATCAGAACATGTGATAGTAAGACAAGGTNATTATATTGATAATCAAACTNTTACATCACAANTGATTCCTCATCCTGAATATCCTGGATGGATTCATAATAAGTTGATTCTAAACAAAACAAATCTTGAGACTGTATGTAANCAAATTGAACGTAAATTTGATGTGAANATTGTACTGGATAGTAATCAATTAAATAGTATTTNAATTACTGGTGTAATTGATGCTAAAGATTTAGATGGAGTATTAACAACTTTAGCCATCNTATCTCAACGGTCTTATAGATTTGAAGAGGAAACATACATCTTTTACTAATTTTATTTACATTATTGGAATATTATTATTCCTTAATATTTCATNAGTATNCAGCCAAAATTCTATAATTAATTATTCGTTTATTGATAAGCCATTAAAGNTGGCNCTTGATTCCTTGNTTTCNACNTATGATTTGAATATAGTTTATAGAGATCANTTAATTAACAATATAAATATCAATGCAATATGTAATAATTGTAATAGTGATGAAGCAATAAAATCTCTTTTACATAATACTTCTTTAGATTGGNAAAAAAACAAATATCAGTATATAATNATTAATAATAGAAAAAATNAAACTATATCTGGCTATATAATTGATGCAAAAAGCGGTGAATATATACCCCATGCCAACATATATATTAAAGATAGTTCTTTGGGAACAATGAGNGATGAATATGGTTTCTTTAATATTTCTGGAAATATAGGNATAACAGATACACTAATTATTTCATATATAGGATATCATCCTCTAAAGGTTGTTAATGGCGTCTATGATGATATTAATTATTTTGAAATAATACCAAAAATTCTAGGAATAGAGACCGTCAATATTTTTGGTGAAAAGATTGAGTTTTTACAACGTTCAACAAATCTTGGAGAATTAGCATTTTCTCCAAGACATATAACAAATCTCCCCAATATTGGAGAATCAGATGTTTTTCGATCATTACAATTATTACCTGGTATTCAAATGGGAAATTCAGGATTTGCAGGATTATTTATACGAGGAGGAACACCTGACCAAAATCGTATCATACTTGATGGTATGACAATTTACCAAGTAGATCATTTTTTTGGTTTCTTTAGCTCAATTAATTCTAACATAGTAAAAGATGTTCAGATATATAGAAGTGGTTTTCCAGCAAAATTTGGAGGAGGAATATCAAGTATTATTGATATTACTGGAAAATCTGGAAGCACTAAAAAACAGAAATTAGATTTATTTACAAATATGCTAAGTGCAGGATTTACTTATCAACAACCATTATCCAAACGTGGTAGCTTTATTCTTTCTGCTCGTCGATCATTTACAGATCAATATCAAACAAAACTATATGATAAAATTCACGATTTTCTTATATCAGGAAGTGGTTTAAATATTGGATCAGAATTGCCATCAGATTCTGTATCGTACGAGTCACAATATTTACCAAATTTTTACTTTTATGATATAAATGGAAAATTTACTTATCTACCTACTAAAAAAGATATTATTTCAATTTCATTTTATGAGGGTAAAGATTATTTAGGAGAAAAAAAGAATTTCGACTTTCCATTAGATTCTATTGGAGTTGATCAAGTAATGACAAATGAAAAAACAAGATGGGGAAATAATGGAGTATCTGGCAGATGGTTGCATCGATGGACAGAAAAAGTGACTTCACAATTGTTTTTATCAGATACAAAGTACCTAAGCAATCATTTACTTAATAGTTATTGGAGTCTGGATACTTCTACAACTCCAGTCTATCTTTCGCAGGACAAAAATCAAATTATAGATCAGACATTTAGANTTCATGTTACTTATAATGCNNGACAAAATCATTTGATCGAAGTAGGCTTAGCAAAAACAATCTATAAAACAGATTATTCNGTGGATTTAGGCGATTCTATTATTTTTATTAATGAANAGATTAAAGGAAATCTAATTGAAGGTTATGTCCAAGATAGATGGGTTGTCNCATCAAATATTGAACTATTAATTGGTGTACGNTCAGAAAAATTTAGTAAAGGAAATGAAATATTTNTTGATCCCAGGTTCACNGCATTTTATCACTTATCAAATCAGTTTAGTTTAAAAGNATCCGGNAGCCGAGCACATCAATTTTTAAATAGATTTAGTAATGANNTNATTACTAANGGAAGCAAGTTTGTTTGGCTGATTCCTAATAAANATATGGAACCAATGAGTTCAATACAGAAGAATTTTGGATTTGAATATGATACTCCAGATATTTTCTTTGGTTTTGATTTATACAATAAAACTGTAAACAATATTTCGGATTTTTCACAATTAGTNTTTCCTATTGATGTGTATAGTGAATCAAGCAATAATTTGATTTTTCAAGGAACAGGANAATCAAACGGTTTTGAATTATTTTTTCATAAAAAGAANGGGAAATTGAAAGGTTGGGCTTCNTATAANTATGGAACTATACAGTGTAAGTTTCCAGANTTAAATGGGGGANAGNTTTTTCTTGCAGATCACGATAGAACNCATGAGTTAAANTCAGCTTTAATTAGTTCACTAGGGAAATGGACATTAAGTATCACAGGCCTTATTTCTTCNGGCCGNGTATTTACGCCTAATAATAATCTTATGATTCGCGAAAATGAAAATGCTAACTATACACTTCAAGCAGAACCAGGCACAAGAAACAGCAAAAGATTACCCATTGTACAACGAATTGATCTAAGCTTAAATCGGTCAATGTATTTTATGNAAAAAAGTCTAGATATAGGAATATCAATATTTAATGTATTCGATCGAAATAATATTAGTCATAGATCATATAATTTATTTGTTGATCCTTTTATTACTACGGATGTAATAATGCTTGGTTTTACACCCACAGTTTCAATACAGCTCGGTTTTTAAATTCTATCAATTAATAAAAAATTGTTTTTTCCATTATGTTTTTCGGTGTAACATTATGTTCTAAGTNTAAAAAACATAGAATATTCGATAAAATGAATAAAAAAATAATTATATCATTTATACTTATTGTATCAACTCTATCAGGACAGATAGCCTCAGANCTATCATCTCAGATCTATAAGGTTGGAGACACTGTATCTGATTTTTCGGNTACAATATGTACTGAAATTAATCAAACAATGTCTTTATATGATTATAATGGATCAGANAATAATNNTGATTATTTTGTTATTTGGCTGATATTCTTTAACCCGACTAGTCGTAGCTGTCAGCTTGAGGCCTCTTATACTCAAACAATATCTGAACAATTCTCTAATTTAGGTTTAATGACAATTGGAGTAGGCAATGGATGGAGAGGACCAATGGAATGTAAGGCTTGGGAAGAATCATTTGGCGTATCATACCCGATAGTTGATGATAACAGTTCCGATATACGTAATATGTTCACAAGAGGATCTGTGCCCCATCATGTATTAATTAATCATGANATGAAAGTTGTTTATACCTCTCGTGGATATATTATGCCACCATTTGGTAATGATTTTTTAGCTGTATTAAATAGTTCATTATCTGAATTATCAACTTTATCATTGTCAGATGTTTTGATACCTAGTNATTCAGGAATTAAAGATTGTTATCCTAATCCTTTTAATCCTTCTATTACTATTAATTTTGAATTATCCGAGAAAAATTTTACCAATATTTNAGTNTATAATNTANTAGGTGAAAAAGTAGATAATCTTCTATCAGATAATTTTTCTCCTGGGAATCACAGTATACAATGGAATGCCTCACNGTTTCCGACTGGCGTATATTTTGTGAAGCTAGTTACACCATCCTTCAATGAAACTCGTAAGATAATCTATCTGAGATAATTCAGTAGATTATCCATTCCAAATCCCTATACAAAAGAGAATACCTGTTACACTGTGCATAATAATAGTTCCCCAGTTTGCTGGCTGGAGNAGTCTATCATTGTAATATTTGTATAGTGTCTTAGTAGCTGTAAAACCAAAATAAATTGCTAATAATGCAATCAATGATAGTTTTGGAAAAGTTCCATTAACAGCTAAAATAATTATACTAACAAATGCAGATGTNATTAAAGCNACATACCCAGCTCTAGCCNTTTCAGGTCCTAAAACAACAATGAGAGTATTTTTCCCTGTAGCCTTATCGCTATCATGATCAGGGAACTCATTCATNTAAACAACTGCAGCAATAAGNAAGCCAATAGGTATGCCTGCAAGNAAAGCTTCTGGTAATAATTGTCCAGTTTGAACAAGAGCGCTCCCAGCNACCATTAAAGGACCAAAATTCAGTCCAATTAATAGTTCACCTATNCCTTTCCTAGAGGAAAATTTGAAAGGTGGGGCTGTATAAAACAGNCCTGAAAAAAAACCAATTAAACCTAACCATAGAATAGGTAGTCCAGATTTCATGATTAATGGGACNCCNACAATAGCGCTTAGAGCAAATGTCACTATAGCTACTATCAAAATTCCTTTAGGAGAAATAAGACCCATCTGAATACTTCTACTTCCACCATTTAAACCTTTATTGCTATAATTATAATTAAGCGCATCNGTACCACTCATATGNTCAAAATAGTCATTGGATGTGTTGGTGCCTATATGCAATAATGANCCTGCAAGTAGAGTTAGGCCAAGCCANCCCCAACTTACCTCTNGACCTAGCATTGCAGTAACGGCAGCTCCAGCAAAGATAGGAACAAAGGTTGCACTTAAAAAAGGTAGGCGCATAATGACCATCCACTTAAAAATTTTTGTCATAAGGCTGATTTTAGGTCTTACTTCTTCAGGAGTTTTATCTTTAAGAGGAGTTGTTACACCACAATAGCCAATATGTGCACCATTTTTATTTTTTGTTGGAGTAATCTTAATTTGACAAGGGATTTCCTTNCCATTTTTATGGAGGAATACGGTATTCCCTTCCCATNCACCTTTTTCAACGGATTCATTTAACCAATTTNCAACATGACCTAGTACAATCTCTCCATCGCTAAAGTCACTTACTCGACCTTTACCAACCATNTCATCTTCAGAGTATCCAANTAATTCTACAGCACCTTTACTTAATGTTTCAATTTTTCCATCAAGATCACAAGTAATAACACTTTTAATTTTTTCACTCATTGNGNCTCCTTATTNTTTATTTGATTGCACAACTTTTTCNTGATTTATAATAGCNAATGTTAATCGACTNATACAAATCAAATCTTNATTTTCATTAGTAATNTCAATATTCCANACATGTATTTTNTTACCAATCTTTATTGGAGTAGCTTTCCCAAAAACATATCCAGACCGAACACTCTTTAAATGATTGGCATTTATTTCAATACCTACTACAGCTTCTTTTTCCCAATTGACATGCAAACTCCCAGCANNGCTTCCTAGAGATTCTGCAAATGCAACAGANGCACCACCATGAAGNAGTCCATAAGGTTGAATTGTTCTTTTATCAACAGGCATACGACCACGNACATATTCATTATTGGCTTCTAAGATTTCAATACCAATATGGCCAACCATAGTTTTGGAATTAAAATTATTAATTTTATCTATATCAAACGTTTTATTCATCNATACGNGACCCAGAATATAAATAATAATATTTTTTGATCNTNAACACAATGTTAAAAACCATTNTCNATATTAGATAANAAGATTCAGTAATGAGATTAGTTGATAAATTAAAAAATAATATATTATGATATGAAATTTGATACAATACTATGCCATTATGCAGAGGTTGGCCTCAAAATAGGTAACAGACGATTCTTTGAAAATTGGTTAAAACAAAATATNAAAGCNTCATTGTTGAGAGTTATTTCAAAAGAAGAATTTGATATTANGAGAATTCATGGACGTATTTTAGTCGAACTAAAAAAAGATATTTCTAAGAATAAAAAAAATATAACTAGAGCTTTATCGGATACGTTTGGAGTCGCCTATTTTGCTTTTGCAAAAACAGTCTCACAGGATATAAGGTTAATTAGAGAGGAGTCATTATCAATTTTAAATGAAAATCAATTTGAAACATTTAAGATTAAAGCTAGAAGACCAGATCATAGATTTCTTCTTACAGCGCAACAAGTGAACGAAGATGTGGGAGCATTTGTTTTAAGTAAAATAAATAAGACTGTTAAATTGAATGATCCAGATATAACATGTTTTATAGATATTGTTCAGGGCGTTTCTTATTTATATACAAAGAAGATCATTGGGCCAGGAGGGTTGCCTACAGGAGCAAATGGAAAGGTNGTAGGGTTATTATCTGCTGGTATNGATTCCCCAGTAGCCACTATTATGGCAATGAAACGTGGTGCCTCAGTGATNCTAGTNCATTTCCATTCTGTGCCAATGACAACTGAAGATTCTATCGAAAAGGTAAAACAATTAACTGAAGTNTTAAGACGATATCAATCTAGAATTCATCTNTATCTNGTAGCATTAACTNCAATCCAAAAAGAAATATTAGTAAAGACAAAAGAAAAGTTTCGCATACTTCTATATCGAAGGTTTATGATACGANTTGCTGAAATGATTGCAAAAAAAGATAAAGCAAANGCTCTAATTACCGGGGAATCTTTAGGACAAGTTGCNTCTCAAACGTTAGGGAATATTGCTGCCATTGAGTCCGTAAGCACTATTCCAATATTGCGGCCCTTGATAGGGCTTGATAANCAGGAGATNATGGATTTAGCAAAACATTATGGGACATATGATATTTCAATATTACNTGATCAAGATTGTTGNTCATTATTTGTTCCAAAAAACCCAGCAACTAATGCAAAAAAACAGTATCTAGATCAGGAAGAAAANAATCTTAANATAGATGATTTAATGAAAGAGGCAATTGATTCTATAGAATATGTTNATATTAAATGAAAANTNATTTTCATCTTGAATANGNTTTCATTTTATATGAACAATAATAAANTGTAATTTTTTTTATGTNTANANTGATTTCAAANATATTCATTNTATCTATAATANTGATCAGCTGTAATCTTTTTAGTGATGAAGTTNANCTTAATGAAGGTCAGCTTGCTCCAGATTTTACATTNTTTGATCAAGATGGCACACCGCACACCTTATCATTATATAAAGGGAAAAAAGTGGTNATCTATTTTTATCCAAAAGATGATACTCCTGGATGCACAAAGNAAGCATGTTCTATTCGTGATTCTTATGATGATTTTACTAANCAAGATATCGAAGTATTNGGCATTAGTTATGATAACTCGGAGACACATCAACANTTTATTCAAAAATATAAACTACCNTTTAACCTANTATCGGATTCTGATAAATCAGTTTCACAATTGTATGGAACGAAAGGCGCCTTTTTCCCTGTAAGAAAAACATTTTTAATTGATGAATCTGGAAAAATAGTAAAAATATATGATCAGGTTTCTGTTTTAGATCATGGAAATGATATTTTACGAGATTTTAATACAGAAAAAAATTAATTATCCTATGGNGTCCCAACACCATGAATATATACTAAATGCCCACCGGTATATCCAGAAATTATAACTATAATAAATAATAGCAATAAAAAAGCAAAGGCAAGATGATNGACTTNATTATTAACTTGATTNTTTAGATATAAAAATAACCAACCANTAAANAGTAATATTGAACCCCATACAACNATATTCCCAATTGTTTGGTGTCGCTCAATTAAAANAAGTGTTTCTGTTGGATATCCTAATTCTCCTGCTTTTTGTATTTCCTTTTGACCAGATAAAACCGCTACAATAGAAAAAATTNTTGATAATCCTAAAAGCCATAANCCTATAGNTCTATTTATCCATTCAGGTNTANATAAATGTAAAGTGTGAAATATGAGTGCAGCCGTAATAAGCGCAATGGGAAAATGAACAANTGCAGGGTGTAANGGAAACNGCATAATATAATTTACAAAGCAATAAGGCNCGACAAAAGTCGAGCCTTATCTGTAGCCCGTAGGAGAATCGAACTCCTGTTGCCAGGATGAAAACCTGGAGTCCTAACCACTAGACGAACGGGCCAATACATTTAATATTTAATAAAAATCGGAGGGCAATCTATTGATTCAGTCCGTATTGNTCAATTGGTTTATCATTCTTATTAGTCTTCTTTTGATACATCTAACATATCTAATAATTCACCATTATTATGTAATTCCATGGTTATATCTGCGCCACCAATTAATTTTCCTTNTACAAACAATTGAGGAATAGTTGGCCAACCTGAGTGTTCAGATAATTTGACACGAATCATTGGATCAGTAAGAATATTTACATCTTTATACTCCACTCCGTAATGATTTAATACTTGAACAACCGAATTAGAAAAACCGCACATTGGCATTTCTTTCGTTCCTTTCATAAAAAGTATGATAGAATTGTTATCAATATCCTGTATTATTTGTTCTTTTAAATCCATATTTATTCCTCCAATTTATTTTTTTCCCATTCAGACCTTGTTATTGTTTTCAATTGTAAAGCGTGAATTTCATTTGTCAAATAATTTCCTAATGTCTTATAAACTAATTGATGTTGATCAACCAAAGATAATCCTTGAAAATCATTACTAGCAACGGTAGCGCTAAAGTGATCTCCTCCTCCAGTAGTGTCCGTTACTTCTACGTGAGCATTATTTAATCCAGATGAGATCAATTCTGATATTTTACTTGTTTCCATGATTTCGTATTGAATTAATGAACTACAAAATTAAAGAGTAGATNATTATAATTAAACCATTTATGGTATTATTTATAAAATCCTTTTCCTTTATAATTAATTACATGCCAAAGGCTATAGGTTGCGATATCTTTTCCATCACGTTTGGAGTAAAGTGTCTCTAATAAATGAATATTTTCAAAATATGGTTTGTAATTATCTGGAAATTTTTTTCCTCTTTTTAGAAATAAAAAATCTTTCCCTATAAAATTGTTATCATTGTAGATAAATGAATATAGTGTTGAATGATAATTAATAGATAAGGTTGTTGCTTCAAGATCTGGATTAAGGTAGAAATTAATCATCGATGGGATTTGATAATTTTCAGCAAGAAATCTTTTATTTTTTAACTCCGGGTTGTTATTCAAATAATCTTCTAGTTGGTTATTCATAATGTTGTAAATATGATATCGATTCGTTACATCTGTTTTTCCTTTTACAGGCAATTTTGGAAAAAATGTTTGTATTGTAACTAATAAAATAAGAAAAAGTGAAAAAGCTATTTGAAAAGCAAACCGCTTACGAAATAAAGGCCAGTCTTTACCCAAGCAAATACCAAATAGAAACAAACCCCCAGAAAAAATTGGGGCAGGCCAATTTACTTCCATACGGGAAAAGAANGAGTGAAANAGGAAGTAACATAATGGCACAATAGTTACAATAACAAAATATTGAATTTCTATTTTAATGGATTTCATATTTTTTATTAATAAAAACGGTTTTACTACNCTATAATAGAATAATATGGGCCCAGCAGTTACAAACAACCCTGCCCATAAACCAGTAAAGTCTGACCAGCTACCACCTTCCGTGATATGAGCTCCCTGATATCGAACGAAAGCCAAATCATTTTGAAGATTCCAAATTATAAATGGCATAAATAATATCAATGCAATTAGCAATGATCCATAAAAACGTAGATCAAATAAAATGTGTCGTTTAGCAGAATTAATGAATGGAAACAAAATAATTCCTATGGCAGGGAATAGCGCAGATACTTTTGATAAGATTGCAAGGCCTAAGAATAGTCCGCCAATGTAAAAGTATTTTCCATGAATAAAGTAGGCCTTATAATAATATAGAATTGCCATAATTGTAAAAAAGGCTAATGGTACATCTGGAGTCACNACAACTGAATTAGTATGAAATAACATATTAGCTGAAATTCCTAAGGACATGATTATTCCAGTATTCTTATTAAAGTGTTGTTTCCCAAAATTATAAAGCACTACAGTTAGAATTATTAATAATACGAGAGCGCTCAATCGNACAGTAAAGCTGTTTTCTCCAAAAATTGTAAATAGATAGATTAAATATCCTATCACAGGTCCATGATCAATATAACCCCAGCTGAGATGACGGGCATACATGGCATAATATGCTTCATCATCAATAAGAAGAGTATTACCGATGAATAGTAACCGTAGGATAATGAGAGCTATACTAATTACATAGAATAATATTTTAAAATTTTTATTCATTCTGATTAATGCAAAATTAATTATCCATATTACGATTATCTAAATAAATTGCTTATTATTCTCAACGAATGANATGAAGATATTCAATTATATNAATCTAATTTTTATTTTTGNACTTCAAGCGCAGGATTTTGGAACGATCAGCGGTTTTGTTCGCGATGAAGCAACAGGNGANCCTNTATCNTANGCNAATGTNTTTATTAAAGATNCAAATAAAGGTGGNATAACNAANCTTGANGGNTATTNTGTNTTNACCCNANTACCAGCNGACTCNGGNGANATTNTTGTNTCNATTATNGGTTTTGCAATGGTCACTCANAAATTTGATCTNGAANTNGGNNAAAANCTTCGGNTNGATTTTCGGTTNCAGCAAACTGTGTTGGAAGGTGACGTAGTAGATGTATTTGGNGANNCGCAAAANATGAGANNNCTTGTAGANCCAAGTAGGNTAAGTATTGATTTACGTACTTTGGAATCTACCCCGGCATTTATTGAACCNGATTTNTTTCGTACAGTGCAACTATTNCCAGGAGTNCAGACCATCAATGATTTTTCTAGNGCANTNTATGTTCGTGGANGNACTCCTGATCAAAATTTAATCATGCTGGATGGNATNACCGTATATAATCCGTATCATTTGGGTGGNATCTTTTCNACGTTTAACACAGATGCAATCAAGGAAGCAGATTTCCATGCAGGTGGATTCCCTGCNCGTTATGGTGGTCGTATGGGTGCCATACTAAACGTAATTAATCGGGAAGGGAATACNGAGGAATTTGAAGGTCATGCAAATATTTCNCTTATCTCAAGTAAGCTTTTAATGGAAGGACCGCTACCAAAATTTAAAGGTCTGAAAGGTTCTTGGATGATTGCCGGACGTCGTACTTATTTCGATACCTTTTTCAATGCTATGTGTGGAGAAGAATGCGCTGAGANTGGTTTCAAATTCCCGTATTTTTTTTATGACTATCAATTAAAAGTAAATATTGANGTGAATCAGGATCATCGCTTGACCTATAGTCGTTTTTATGGAGATGATGTTCTAGATTTTAGTTTTAAGCCTACAGTATATGAAGATTATGACATTCTTTCCGATTATTATGAAAAGTCCACAAATACCTTTGGTATTAATTGGCCCTGGGGAAACCATACAAACAGTTTGACATGGCGGTGGCTTATTAGCCCACAATTAGTGGCTCGAACATTTTTGGCAACTAGTAGATACCGGTTTCATTTTGATATGGATAATAAAAATGAAGGTACCTGGTCTGTAGGAAATGAATCAGGAAGTTATTTGGATNGNTGGAGTTTTGANTTTTATGATATTGTTGATGATAAAACCCTAGAAACTGAAATTTCCTGGCATGGAATTGAGAATCATCAAATCATGGGTGGATTTCAGTTAAAACAGGTCGATTATGATTTAGGAATGGAATTTGAATATGAAAACCTGGATACAACGTATTATGCAAAGCCATTAGAAATGAAGCAGCAAACNATTGAAACNTCATTGTTTATTCAGGATAAATGGGATGTAGCAAGTAATATTGCCTTACAGGTTGGTGGAAGAATAATGAAATATTCTCTGCATGATAAAATCTACTTTGACCCTAGGTTTGGACTTAAATATTTATTACAACAGGATTTATCCTTGAAATTATCTATAGGCAGATTCCATCAATTTCTTACAATTGCAAATCCGGAAGATGAAACGTTACGTCTTATTGATTATTGGTTAGGAATACCAGCAGATCGTGCCGCNCCNTGGGCGGATCACACTATTTTAGGACTAGAGTACTTATCTGGGAGCAACTGGCTTTTCCGTGCAGAAACATATTATAAACACTTTGAGAATCTGATTACCTTGAATCAGGGAGAACAAGTCACAGAAGGTAATGACCAAGTTAGNACAACCCCTTTCAATGAATTCTTTGATACCAGAGCTTTTGCTTATGGTTTAGAACTATTATTTAAGAAGACTGCAGGTAAATCNCGCGGTTGGATTGGGTATACTTATGCAAAGACTATGAAGCATATTCAAAAACACGGCTGGTATTATCCTAAATATGACCGAACGCATACAGTGAATATTGTTGGTGATATTACCATGCCTTTTTTTAAAAATTTACACTTCAATTATGCCGTACAAGCATCAAGTGGACAACCATTTACACCACCCATTGGACGATATAATCATTTTGAGGTATATCATGATCCTTTAGGATCAGATTTGTACCAAAATGAACAATTTTTAGTAGGGGAAAAAAATGCTGATCGACTTCCGATTTATTTTCGTTTAGATTTAGGTCTTAAACAGAAAAAATCACTATTTGGAGTTCCTTATGAACGATATCTTCAATTAATTAATGTGACAAATCACGTAAACCCACTTTCATATCAATACAGAGCTAAAGAAAATCGATTAACAGGTGAAGCTTTGGGCTTAGAGCGAGCTGCAGTACCAATGTTTCCTTTCTTTTTTACTGTAGGTTATAGGATAGAACTCTAATGAGATATATATATATCATTTGCATATTGTTCTTTTCATGTTCCATTGTACCACCTGATTTGGAATGGGAAGATGTTACTTCCAATCATGAATCAACATTGAATATTATTGGTCTTATATCAACGGATTCTCTTAGAACAAGTTTTGTGAAAGTTCAACGCACATTAGATATGGATGAAGCAAGTGACTCATTAATTAGAGATACAATTGGGGATAATATTTATATTTACTATACTTCTCGTTTTATTGTTCGAAATGCAGAAGTGGTAGTAAGCAATGGTGTTAACGATTATATTTTTGAATATACAGATTTTAGTTATGATGTTGATATGGATAAAGTCTTTCAAGAAGTATATATATATAATGGAGATGATCTAAACCCTCAGCCAGGAGAAATATGGACTTTAAATGTTTTAGTGCCAGGTGGGCTCGAAGCTACTGGGCAAACAATAATACCTCCGACTCCTAGAATATTTACTGAAAATTTGCCGGATACCTTTCAAATTTTTCGTGAAATGGAAATGAGCTGGTTGCCAATTAACGATAATTATCAATTAATAAATTCAGATTATCTAGGTGAATATGGATATGATGACTATTTTTATGAGAATAGTTATATATGTGGTATTAATCAAGAATATATTATCTCACCAGAAGAAAGTTCAGCAATTTTTAGAAGAGAATGGTGTGACCCAGAGTTCAATGAACCATCATGGAATGAAGAAATATTATTATTTAGCTTAATGAGTATGGATAATAATTATTATGACTACTTTATTCGATATCGTGATGCGGAATTTACAAGTTCCTTTGGGTCAGGTGGTTCTGGTCGAAATTTTGGTATTAATGGTGGAATTGGTGTATTTGGATCTATAGCAATTGATCGTCACTCCATGATCATGATACCATAAAATTTTAATTATTAGTAATGATGTATTTTTTTACTAACATAAATTATATGTCTTTATGAGACTTATATCTTGGAATGTAAACGGCGTTAGAGCTGTTGTAAAAAAAGGGTTTTTGGATTGGCTTGAACAAGAAAAGCCTGATATTATTTGTTTGCAAGAAACCAAGGCGCATGTGGAACAACTAACTTCAGAAATTCTTACCGATCATGGATATCATACATATTGGCATTCTGGAAAGAAAANAGGGTATAGTGGAGTAGCTACATTTTGTAAGGATGAACCATTATATGTTCAAGAAGGTNTAGGTATTGAACGATATGATGATGAAGGACGTGTCCTTATAACAGAGCATGAAAATTTTCTTTTATACAATATTTATTTTCCTAATGGTCAAAAGGATGAAACGAGATTAAAATATAAATTAGATTTTTATGATGATCTTTTGCCAATAATCAATGAACAGGTTGATTCAGGGAATAATGTTATTGTAACGGGAGATTGGAATACGGCACACCATCCCATTGATTTGGCACGANCGAAAGAAAATGTTAAGACATCTGGATTTATGCCTATTGAAAGGGAAAAACTAGATCTGTACGTTGAAAATGGTTGGGTAGATACATTTCGATTATTTCATAAAGAAGGAGACAGGTATTCTTGGTGGACATATCGATTTGGCGCAAGAGATCGTAATGTTGGATGGCGTATAGATTATTTTTTTGTAAATGGAGATTTTGTTGAAAATGTAGTTGACGCGGATATTTACCATAAGGTTATGGGTTCTGATCACTGCCCCGTATCAATTGATTTAGATATTTAATCTTAATGGATATATGATGCTCATATCTGAAAACCTTCATTAAATTGTATTATACTTNTTATGAGTAAAAAATATCAGATAAATATTATCAAATTATATATTTTTTCTTTTTCCTTTATCTTTGCACAGAATGGAATATTAAATGTGGGGTTTGATATTGATGATACNGTCCTTTTTTCAAGAGATGTATTCCTTAACTTACCAGATGATAAGAAGAATCCAATAGATTATGGTTGGATCAATTCACATGATAGTGATTACTCCATTTATATTACACCGACTGTTGAATTAATCAATTATTTTCGGTCCAATGGACANAATGTTTTTTTTATTACTGCGCGACCAGGACAAAATGGGAATATATTAGCTGAGTTTTTAACTGCAGGCCTTGGATTNCCAGTGGAAGTAAATAAAAATTTATTCTTTTCACCAAAACAAACGATTAAGGGTAAGCGTTTTACAACAAAACACAGATTAATGAAACGGTTAAAGCTTGATTTATTTTATGGTGATGCAGATTCAGATATGATTGCAGCACTTAAAGCGGGAGTTCATCCTGTAAGAGTTGTACGTAATGAATCCTCTGTTATTGAATATGGTTCAAATTATTTTGGAAATACATTGAAAGGAGATGTTCCAGAGACGCCATTTTCAAATAATGATTTAAAAATATTTTATAAGAGTAATGTTGGTATTTTTGGAGAATCCATTTATCCCATTATTTGGGAAGGACCAAACTGAGAATAATCTTTTTATTAATTATTTATATTTTTCCTTTTCTGCTATTCGCTTCAGAATTAGAGTGGCAAGCAGAATTCCGTTATCGTTTAATGCAAGATCGTATTACATCGCGGGATCAAGAAAATACTATTAATGCACTCTCAACATATTCTCTTTTAAGAAGTAGAATATTTTTTAAATTAATAAATGGCCCTGTAACATTGAATATGCAGTTACAGGATTCAAGGATTCTTGGAAATTCTGTTAATAGTCCAGGGATTGCAAATGAGGATCAGACAAAACCTTCCTTTCATCAAGTATATATTAATGTTAACAATATTTTTAAACGTAATTGGATAATTCAATTAGGAAGATTTCATTTACCACTGGGACAACAGAGGATATTTTCAAAAAATAACTGGAATAATATAGGCCGTAGTTTTGAAGGATTTCTTACATATAGAAATAGTCCAAAGGGCACGCTGAGATTATTTCATTTAATTAATGATGAGAGATTTGATAGACTCGATAATGACCTATATGATCAAACTATTGATGGTTTTTATTTTGATCATAGTATAAAGCGAATAAATCAATTTGCAGGTACTACCATAGAAGTCTATGGCTTCCGAACATGGATGCCGGAAGAAAGAGAAAATGTAATTGAAAAAAATTTCCGTACTACCTATGGTTCTCGACTAAATACATCATTTCTCTTTCTTAACCTGGAAGTAGAGGGGGCATTACAATCTGGAAAAATTTCGAGAGGGAATGTTGAAAGTTTTTTAACAGCAGTTAATCTAGGTGTAATATTAGATTTTATACCTATCGTTAATTCTTTTTCCATAGGGAATGAATTCATATCTGGCGATGATGAATCTACTAGATTGTTTGAAGGGTTTGCAAAACCATTTGGGGCAGGACATAAATGGCATGGTTATTATGATTACAGTTCCCATAAAAGTTTTAAGGATAATTACCATGTAGGATTAAAAGAATGGAATCTTAAAGCAAAACTATCAGGCTTGCTTGGATTTAATCTCAATGCTAATTATCATAATTTTACAGATGCTGTACAGGGTAATAAATTTGGTGACGAACTTGATCTAATTTTTTCTCGAAAATTACCATCGGGGGGGAACTGGTCTCTAGGTTACGCACTATACTGGGAAAATGGTGGAGACGCACCATTAGATTTTACTTACTTAATGATTTCTTTTATTTTGTAAGACTACTTAGATCATCTCTAATCAAAACTAATATAGCTGACTGATGAAGAATAAGGTAGTCCTGTTCTTCTACCTTTATTTCAATGCTTGCCTTACTTAGAAATAACGCGTAATCACCAACTTCAGCTTGCGTAGGAATGTATTTTACTTCACCATTATTATTTGTTTTCCAAGGCTCCTCTGAAATTTCATCTGGATTACCAACCGGTATACCCGGTCCGACTTCTACTATAATACCTCCACGAACATCTTGTTTTTCAATAACATTTGGAGGTAAGTAGATCCCCGCAGCTGATTTCTTTTCTCCAGTATCTGGTTGAATTAATACCCTATCACCTACTATGATGATGTGTTTTCGCTTATGTCTCATATGTTGAATTTTAAATAACTAAATATCAATATTCAAACCCTCTTTGTTTTTCAATTTAGTATAAGTTAAAATTGTATTATGGAAATAAAAGTTCATTTAGCTACTACGCAACAAGAATTAGAGCATGTTAGAGAAATACGTGAAAAAGTATTTATTATGGAACAAAATGTTCCTGAAGATGTGGAAATAGATCAGTATGAAGATAGCTCAAATCATATAGTTGCATTATTAGATGAAGAGTTTATAGGTACAGCTCGCTGGCGAAAAACAGAGGATGGAATAAAATTAGAACGCTTTGCTGTATTAAAAGAAAAACGTGGATTAGGAATAGGAAAAAAATTAGTTGAGTTTATTCTAGAGAAAATTAAAAATGAACCATTTGTATATTTACATGCACAAGATCATGTTATATCCTTTTATAAGAAATTTGGATTTAACCCAGTAGGAAAGCATTTTTATGAGGGTGGAATAAGTCATCAAAAAATGATTTGGAAACAAGAATAGCGGTATAATAATAATACACTTATATTTACTCTACTTGACAATATATTCTTAATAATTAATCATAAATCATGAAAAATTCTATTTATAAACGCTTAATTAAATTAATATTTAATTATTGGCCTTATCTTGTTTTATCAACTGCAACAGCTTTTGTCTACGTTGCGTTAAATGGTATTTCCGTGTGGTTAACAGCATCTTTAATCAATAATATTTTATCTGATTTTGATAAACTTATTTTAGAGCAATCGCGATTATCATCATCTTCAATATTAACTCTTAATGAAAAAATTAAATATTTTACTAATGAACTTATTCTTAGAGATACTGCAAAAGAAACATTACAAATGTTATGTTATAGTATTTTAATCATTTTTGTTTTAAAAAATGTTTTTCTTTATTTAAAAAATGTTTCTCTCATTGTAGTGCAATATCGGTTAATTACTGAACTACGCAACAAACTGTATATTCATTATCATTCATTATCATTATCATTCTTTAATAAACAAAAAAGTGGAGAGTTGACTTCTATAATTGTTAATGATGTGGCAAATATGCGTCAAGCCTTAACAATAGGGTTCCAACGTATGTTTGTTGAGCCAATTAATATTATAGCTTTTACTTCTCTTTTATTTATAATTAGTTGGCAGTTAGCATCAATTGCAGTAATCATTATACCACTTGCTGGATTTGTTATTGTAAAGATAAGTAGATCGATTCGAAGAAAATCACGTCGCACTGCAGTAAAGATAGCTGGTATTACAAATATAATTACCGAAACATTAGCTTCAATTCGAGTTGTTAAAGCGTTTGCCATGGAAAATTATGAAGTGGATAGATTTACAAAAGAAACCAATAATTACTATAATTTGATGTTTCGTAGATCCAGGCTAAGAAGTATCGCTCCACCAATAACAGAGATCTTAGGAGTAGTCATTGGTGTTGCATTATTATGGATAGGTGGCTCTGAAGTTTTAGCAAATGAAGGAATAACATCTGAAGATTTTATTCGATTTATATTAATTATGTTCTCTGCTTTACAACCCATACGTTCATTAAGCAATGTTTTTGCTGAAGTACAAGTTGGTGCAGCATCGGCTGAACGAGTTTTTCATATTCTAGATACTAATCCTACAATTATTGATGCAGATAATGCTATCAAAGATATTGTATTTAATGAACATATCTCATTTGATAATGTATCCTTTCAATATGAAGATGGAGAATCAGAAGTATTAAAAGAAATTGATTTTTCTATTAATAAAGGATCTGTTGTCGCTTTAGTCGGATCCAGCGGATCTGGTAAATCAAGTATAGCTGATTTGATTCCCAGATTTTTTGAACCTACAAAAGGAAGAATCACATTAGATAGAATCGATATTAAAGATGTAAGAATAAAATCTCTGAGAAATTTGATGGGAATTGTAACTCAGGAAACGATTTTATTTAATGATACTATAAGTGGAAATATTGCATATGGTCAAAAAGAGGTAAAGCCTAATAAAATACATGCTGCTGCTGAGGCAGCAAATGCGAAAGAATTTATAGATGCCTTACCGCAAGGTTTTAATACAGTAATTGGAGAAAAAGGNGTNCGTCTTTCGGGCGGACAACGTCAACGACTTGCAATTGCAAGAGCATTATTAAAAGATCCTCCTATACTAATACTAGATGAAGCCACATCATCATTAGATACTGAATCGGAAAAGTATGTTCAGGAAGCAATTGATAATTTAATGAAAGATAGAACAGTTTTAGTGATCGCACATCGTCTTTCAACAATTGTTAATGCGGATAGAATTATTGTGCTAGAAAATGGGAAAATTATTGAATCTGGGACACATACTGAATTATTAGATAAAAAGGGGATATATAAGAATTTATATGATATTCAGTTTAATAATTAAAAGTACATTTTATGTTATCTATACTTTTTGAAAGCCATCATTTATACTACCTACCAAACTTTCTTCCAATTATCAAAGAAATGCGAAGAAGAGTTGAATATGAAATTTTTGCATCAATACCTTATTCTATACCTAAAGAAGAAAAAGATATTTTTTATCAAATTTGTAATGATAATGATATTATAACCATAGTAGGTAATAGTGAACAAGATAGAATACAAACAATTAAAAATAAAAGATTTGATGTAATTATTGTTGGAAACATAGGTAAGATTGAAGAAATAGCTGCTAATCATTCATTAACTGTTATGGTTTATCATGGCATTGGATTAAAACAAACATATTATAATGATATTGTTGAAAGAATTGATATTCGCGCAGTTGAGTCCAAAGAACGGTATGACATTTTATCTAGTCAGGGACATACTAATTTGATCATTAATGGTTATACAAAATGTGACCCACTTATGAATATAGAAGACCAAACTNANGATTATTTTGTGANAACAGGATTAGATAAAAGAAAAAAAACCATATTGTATGCCCCNTCCTTTTATCCTTCTTCAATTGAGAAACTTTATCCTGAATTAGAANATTTTAGTAATGAATTTAATTTAATAATTAAACTTCACAACTTTAGTTGGTTTCAAAAGCGNTATCAATATCAAAGTGAAATGATGAAGATTTTAGATAGTAAGCTATCAAATGTATATCTAGCACAACCTAATGATTTTGATGTTATTCCATTTATGAAAATTTCTGATTTATTAATATCTGATATTTCATCGACAATTTTTGAATTTCTTCCCCTCAATCGACCTATTATTATGGCAGAATGTTTTTCCATAAGGTTAAAGCATCGAATATTTAAAAAACGTTTTTCACGTAAGTTAGATCTAGAAAGATATGATTCAATTGATTTCGTAAACAGAATTAATGAACCAGTTAAACTTAATGGCTTAATATATCATTGTATAGAATATCCTGGTGAATTATCTGACTTGAGGATGGAAGCTATAGAAACATATCTGTATAAAAATGATGGTAAAGCATCAAGTAGGTTGCTCGATGAAATTGAAAGCAAGCTCTCTCTAGCTTAAATGAAAATTGCAGTATATAGTCCCAATTGGGTTGGTGATGCAACATTATCACTTCCATTTATACATAAACTCAAGGCACAAAATTCTGAATCAGAACTTATTGTGGTTTGTAAAGATTGGGTGGCACCAGTATACCACAATAATCCAAACATAGATAAAATAATTAGTTTTTCTTCAAAGGATTTGAAAGGGCTTATCANAACCATAAAAAATGGNCTAGGGTTNCGTGACCAAAAGTTTGATTATTTTTATACACTNACNGATTCTTTTCGNAGTTCTCTNGTTATGTGGTTATCAAGAGCAAAAAATCGTATTGGTTATAGTTCGCAATNNAGANCNCCACTATTAACATCTGCTTTTAATTTGCCATTNCNAGNAACACATNGAANAAATAAATATTTNAATCTGATAGGTGAGNTNAGTGATNTAGANNATAGAGAAAATTATATTTTTCTNGATGAAGTTGAAGNTAATTGGGCAAGAAAAAAATTNTCANAGTGNAATATCAGNAATTTTATTGCAATTTTTCCTTTTAGTGTATCTCATTCAAGAACTTTCCCGAAAANTAAAATAAAAGAATGGCTATCNGATTCCANAAAACAATATGTTATTTTTGGGACNAAGAGCGATAAAAAAGAAGCNTTAAAAATTATTAATCAAAATACAGGCATTTCTATTCACTCATTTTGTGGTGAACTNACTTTGAGAAANAGTATTGCATTAATTTCTCTTGCAAACTATGCACTTGCTGCGGATAGCGGCCTCGGACATATTTCATCAATNATGGAGNTTCCTACAGTATCCTTTTTTGGCGCNAAGAGATCNAAAACTACAAAACCTATAGGNNNAAAAAATATTATNATTGATAAAAGTGATAGATGTAATCCGTGTAATGGAAATATATGTTGCCTTAATGCGATAACNAAGNCAGATNTAAATACTGCTATTAAAAAATTACAAAATATTCATAACTAAAAATTAATTTGNACATATTGGTTGATTGCCATTATGATCTTCAGATCATTTCATTTAATTTACTTATTCAATGCAAGGTTTAATTTTAGCTGCTGGCGCATCTAGGCGTTTATATCCTTTAACNGAAAANANACCGAAGTGTTTGTTAGATATTGGTGGTCTTCCAATATTAAGNCATCAATTGAATGCNTTNAANAAATNCAANATTAATGAGGTCATTATTGTATTAGGNTATTATAAAGAAATGATTATTGANTATATCAATAAAAATCACTNTNAAATGAAATTTACCTTTATAACTAATAATCATTATTTAGATACAAATACATCATACTCCGCATANCTATGTAAGGATTTCCTTTCTTCATCTGATACATTGCTAATGAATGGAGATGTTTTATATCCGCCCANATTATTAAAACAAATAATAGATTCANATTATGAAACTGTTCTTGCTNTNGATATCAAAAGATGTGGAGATGAAGAAGTCAAAGTAATTACNGATGATAAGAAACGTATTATTTCTATAGGTAAAGAANTAGANATTGAAAATTCATTAGGCGAATTTATTGGGGTNGCAAAGNTATCTACTCCTTTCTGTAATTCATTTGCNTCTTCTTTATCAAAGTTAATTGATGATGGAGGTCAATCCGATTATTTTGAGTCTGCCATAGAGCCAATGTTAATTAAACATGATGTTTTTTTTGAAGATATTAGTCATTTACCATGTATTGAAATTGATTTCAAAGAAGATTTGCAAAAAGCTAATGAATTAGTAAANAATAAATTATATAATATTTAGAATAAATTAAGCTATGCCCGAAATTTATCCATTTAAAGGATGGAGATATAATCTCGATATTGTGAATGATCTTGCAAAGGTTGTTACTCCACCATATGANGTAATAAATGAACAAGATCAAANAAAATTGTATGATTTATCCCCATACAACTTTATAAGAATNATTCTNAATAATAATCNTGCTCCAGATAAGTATGCAGATTCAGCAAGAATAGTATCTGAATGGAAAACGAAAAATATCNTTCAACAGGATGATAANGAAGCAATGTACCTTTTATCNCAGTCATTTNATNATGGTAATGATCAAATTGATCGAATTGGTTTTNTTGCAAAATTACAGATATCGGAATTGGGTGNTAAGATTTTGCCGCATGAACAAACAATTTCAAAACATATTAATGATCGATATGAATTAATGAAATCTACTCAGGCGAATACGGGACAGATTTTTATGAGTTATAGAGATAAGGAAAAAATTGTNGAGGGGNTCGCAAATAATNATAATAATAAAGANCCAATAGTTGATTTTANTATTGATNGTATAAAATATAAAATATGGCGNTTGATTGATAATAATNANATTGAATTAATTAAAGAAATGATGANAGATAAAAAAGTTATTATNGCTGATGGGCANCACCGATATAAAACCGCATTTCAATATGCTCAGGATTATCCTAATNAATATGGAAGTGATAAAGTAATGGTTACTTTTGTNAATGCATATAATAAAGGGATGAATGTNTTGCCAACACATCGCATTGTTCGTNATAAAGAAATTTCAANAAACCANTTACTTGATAAGATTAGTCATTTATTTAATATACAAGAGTCTTCTTCATTNGATGATTTATTATTAAAGATGAAACAATTTGAGAAATCAAATATTATNAATATTGGAATGATATCAAATTCAAAGAGCTGTTATNTATTGTGCTATAATGGAGAAAAANATTGGGATAAAAANCTATCAANTGCATCANAATCATTNGATGTAAATATTCTNCATCATTTTATTTTAANATCAGGATGTGGAATAGATACGAATAATCAAAATGATTTAAATCATATATCATATATTCGCGGGAANGAATCNCCATTAGATTTAATCAATAATATTGAAGCGTTCGATTTCATTTTTTTAGTTAATCCGCCAAATCTTGATCTNATTTTTGATGTTGCTGAGTCTGGAGAAACTATGCCNCAAAAATCGACATATTTTTTTCCAAAAGTTTATTCTGGATTAATTTTTGCTTCTATTGGTGATAAATANTAGTGGAAACAATAAATTAAACATNTATATAANTAATNAATGTCTTATTTTTATAGNAAGTGAAACCAATTTGATTATATTAAAAAATAATTTTTNATGTCCATATTANTGGAAAAATTAGAAGAAAAGATTCCAAATTGGAGAGANGATGTANGGTNGCTTCTTTCTGATTCNGGTTCTTCGGTTATAAGCGAGGTTACATTAAAACAAGCTTATGGTGGTATGCGCGGTGTAAAGGGCCTTGTGTGTGAAACATCCTCTGTTTCTGCAGATACTGGATTGATTATTAGAGGTAAACCCTTATTAGATATAATTGAAATTTTACCTGAAGAAGTTTTATACTTATTACTAACAGGGGATCTGCCTGATAATGCTTCCTTAAAAGAATTACAGTCTAACCTTCAGGAACATGCAGTTGTACCTGATTATATATGGACTATAATGGAAAGCATGCCTAAGGACTCTCATCCTATGGCCATGTTTAATACAGCAATCCTTGCAATGGAAAAGGAATCTGTTTTTCGTTCTCATTATGACCAAGGTATAAATAAGAATGACTTTTGGAAGCCGACATTGGAAGATGGGATTCGATTAATTGCAAAATTACCTGCCTTAGGTGCTGGTGTATATCGAATTCGTTTTGAAAAAGGAGAACTAATTAGTCCAGACCAATCATTAGATTGGGGTGCAAATTATGCTCATATGCTTGGTTTAGATAATTCGGATAATAATCTTAAAAAGCTTATGCGGTTATACTTGATGCTCCATTGTGATCATGAAGGTGGAAATGCCAGTGCATTTACATCTTTAACAATCGGATCAACTTTATCTGATTTGTATTATGCGGTTTCAGGTGGATTGAATGCCTTAGCAGGACCTTTGCACGGTTTAGCCAACCAAGAATGTTTAAAATTTGTTTTAGAGATAAGAGATGAATTTGGTGGAGCACCATCTAAAAAAGAAATAGAAGAATTATGTTGGAATAGATTGCAAAGTGGAAGGGTTATCCCTGGATATGGCCATGCTGTATTGCGTTGCCCTGATCCAAGATTTACTGCATTTATAAATTTTGGAAAAGAACATATTAAAAATGATGATGTTTTTTCTATTGTAGAAAATTTATTTGAAGTGGTTCCCAAGGTATTACAGAAACATGGAAAAGCAAAAAACCCATGGCCAAATGTAGATGCGGCCTCAGGTGCATTATTGTATCATTATGGCATCAGAGAATTTAGCTATTACACAGTTTTATTTAGCATATCTCGTGCTATGGGTATTATTAGTCAAATAGTTATCAATCGTGCTCTTGGAATACCAATTATGCGTCCGAAATCAGTAACAACTAATTGGCTAAAAGAAAATTTTTCTTAATTTACTTCTACAATAATACTAATTATTCTTTCATATATTATTATGTATTTGAAAATCATCTTTTTTTTTATCACATTTAATTTTTTATTTGCTGAAAAAGAAATTTATCAACATATAAAAATTAATTTACACCATACTGATCAATTACTAGAATTGTATGAATTGGGTATCGCTCTTGATCATTATCAAAAGAATAAAGATAACACATTAGATATTGTTTTAAGTAAAAGTGAAAAAAATATCTTAGTTCAGAATGGTATTAATTTTCAAGTAATACAGGATGATTTAACTAATTATTATTTAGACAGATCTCAGCCAAATGTTGATCGAGAATTCCCTTTAGGTTCGATGTTAGGAAATTATACCTTACTGGAAGCGATAAATCAAATGGATACACTTTCTATNTTATATCCAAGCTTTGTTAGTGAGAAAGATTCNATTGGTACAAGTTTTGAAGGTAGAACAATATGGGCANTTAAACTATCCGATAACCCTTCAATCGATGAGGATGAGCCTGANGTTTTATTNACTGGATTGACNCATGCGAGAGAACCNCTTAGCATGATGAATNTATTTTATTTTGCAAATTGGATTTGTGAAAATTATAATTCTGATNTAACCNCCAATTATTTATTNGATAATCGAGAGATGTGGTTTATTCCAATTATNAATCCTGATGGTTATGCATATAATGAAAGTATTTCTCCTGATGGAGGNGGAATGCATAGAAAAAATAGAAGANNAAATCCTCCAAATTCAAGTTGTAATATGGGTACACAGCANGGGGTTGATTTAAACAGAAATTACGGATATAACTGGGGAGNAAATAACTCTGGATCATCAGGAAATCCTTGTAGTGCTGTATANCGAGGNTNATCAGCTTTTTCAGAACCAGAAACAGAAGCAATAAGTAATTTTATTTTATCAAGAGAATTTAGNAATGTCCTTCACTANCATTCNTATTCAAATTTTTTAATTCATAGTTGGGGTGATGGAAGTTTNCCNGATGAACCNGATCTTACTACATTACGAGAGATAGGAAAAGAAATGACACGCTATAATGGTTATCTGGTGGGTACGGGTACAGAGACAGTTGGTTATGGTGTAAATGGTGATGCAGTGGATTGGAGTTATGGAACCGCAGGTTTAATATCATATACTCCAGAAGTTGGTACGTTTTCTGATAATTTTTGGCCATCAGAGGATAGAGTCATTCCTCTTTGTCAAGATCAAGTATATAGCAATTCAATATTTGCATTGGTTGCTGGAAGCGATTATATCATTTATGATAGAATATTTAATAACAGTTACCCTGAAATTGATGACACGATTTCTATATCATTAGTTATTCAAAATAGAGGACTTAACAATTCTAATGGATCAGTTACATTAGATATTACACCATTAAATTCTTATAGTTCTTTAAGTGTTGATAATATTACCATAGAAACACTTCCGGCCAGATCATCTGACACAACGGATATATTATTATCTATATCTTCAGATATTGAAAATGGGACTAAAGGGGGATTAATATTATCACTGCATGATAGTAGTAGCTTTAATCGTATGGATACTGTAACAATAATTTTTGGAGATTATGAGGAAATCTTTTTTGATGGTGCTGAAAATGGAATGATAGAGTGGAGCGAAGATGATAATTGGGGAACTATCTTTGATGCTTCTGAAGGATTATCAAGTATAACTGATAGTCCAGTGGGAAACTATATTGGTGATTGGGGCACAAGTAAAACACAGCTATCAAGAATAATAAATTTTTCAGGTATCTTTTATCCGTTTATTACATTTGATGCAAAATGGAATATTGAACAAAGCTATGATTTCGCACAGTTTCAAGCTTCCACAGATGGAGTAAATTGGATACCTCTATCAGGCAATTATACTTCTATAGGGTCTGGTAGCGGTGTGCAAACTACTGGCGAACCTATATATGATGGATTACAGGAAGATTGGATAAATGAAACTATTGATCTTTCTTTTTATACAAACAAACCACGGGTTTGGTTTCGTTTTGCTCTAAAATCAGATGGGGCAATTGAAGAAGATGGTTTCTATTTTGATAACTTTTATATCCATGGTTATTCAAGGTTTATGAAAGGAGATATTAATCAGGATAATTCAATAAATATTTATGATTTAATCATGTTAATTGAATTTGTAATTTTAGGCAATACATTGCCTGATCATATATTCCCTTTAGCAGATATTAACTTTGATAATAGTATAAACTCTGATGATATTGTATCTCTGCTTTATTTGATAATGAATTCATATTAATCAGATAATTATAAATTTTCTTGCCTTCCGGCAATAATTCTCCCAAATTAAGCCTCGCCGCGCATTAAATCTTATGAAAAATATTCTCTATATATCAGTATTTTTATCATTTGTTGTTTTTATTAATGCACAAGATAAAAAACCAATTGATCTTGAAGCATACAGTGGAAATTCTTCTATATTATTAACATGGGAAATTCCTGATAAGATTAATTTGAAAGCAATCAGGTTATTTCGCACACAAAATTCATTTACAAATTATTCGTTGATACATGAAACTAGTAATTCAATTGAGCGTTTTTTGGATGAAGAAGTTGAAGGTAAGAGACCATATTTTTATAGCGTAGAAATTGAATCCTATTCTGGAGATATATTCACTAGTATTGTTGACGCACCCCCNTTTGCAAAAGCCTATATTGATAATAATCTTTTTCCAATATTATCTATAGTTGAAAATAAAATAGTAAATAATAATTATAGCGATATTGAAAAACTCCATGATAAAATTTTAAACTATATTATTTCAAATATTATTGTATCTGCAGATAGTAGCCAATTGTATATAATTCATCGAATGATACAATATAATGATGATCCATTAACTTCATGGATGGGAAATGTTGGTTTTAAATCCTTAAATACATATGAACAATTTCTTTCTGATAAATATTTATATGATATTCGACAGCAGCTTGAAAGTACTTTAAATAGAGTTGGTTTATTTTTTAATAATCAGTTTTTATTAACTCCAAATGAATGGAAAGAACATTCAACTTTATTTTCCGATTATGTTTTAAATAGACTTTTTTCCATCAGAGAGATGTTGATCAATGAAATAAAAATATTTGATACATCCCCACCTGTTTTACCTCTTGGTACTTGGAAAAATATAAATGAGAAAAATATTGCTAGAATTGCCATCATTCATCCAGAACAAGTACAATCTATTGTTCTATTAGATGATAATTATGAGTTAATGGTTGATGAATCAATCTATCAAGAATCCCAAATTATTGATGTAGAGTTAAATGACAATATGAAAAAATATGAATTAATAATAAATGGTAATGTTCAGAAAATTTTACCTATTGTTGATATAGAGTTTGGATATGGATTATCTCTTGATGATCAATTCTTTATGTTAGATGATACACTATTAGGTCCACCAATTATAATATCACAACCTATGAGACAATTTTGTTTAAATGAAATTGTTAATATTCCTGAAACTAATCAGATATTTATAGAGCTTCATGGTAATAATAATAGCAATAGTTCTATGGGCTTATTCATGAATGATCTCCTTGTATGGGAGATGGATCACTTTTATGGTATTGATCCAATTTATGCTGATTCAGTATTTATGTTAGATGATGATATTCTATTCTTATGGATTGATTTAAAAGTAAAAGATGATTTTGGATTATGGCAAACAATTGATACTAGAGCAATCTTTTCTGATCATCAGATTACTGAAGGTCGAATTCCAGATCATCATGGATGGAAACAATACTCAATATCTACTCTAGGAGAGCCTAATGATCTAGTTAAAAGNGCTACTTCGCAGTTAATGATTCCAGAAATATTTGCTTTATACCAAAATTATCCTAATCCATTTAATTCTGAGACAACAATATCTTTTGATTTATTGCAANCGGCAACAATAAGTTTATATATNAATGATGCAGCTGGGAGAATNATTCATTTATTTTTTGAGGANAATAGAATGAATAAAGGAATCTATAGTTATAACTGGAATGGAGAAAAATTTTCAAGTGGATTATATTTTATGACTATACAAGCTCAAATTGATGATTATTTGCCAATAATTTTTAGTCGTAAGATGATTTATTTAAAATAGTATTTANTATGATTAAAGATTTTGATGATGAACTAGCTAGAATGGATGAATTGGAGAATGATTCAGANACTCCAATAAATCAAGCCCTTACTCTAAATGATCCTATAGAAAATTTGTCACTTCGTTCTCACCCTATCGTAGAATCAGGNGCAAACCTTAAATCAGCGATAGAAATATTGCGTGATAAAAAGGTGGGTTGCATTATGATCGAAAAAGATCATCAAATTATAGGAGTTATGACTGAAAGAGACTTTTTATTGCGTGTTACAGGNAAAGGTTTGGATCTTGAATTAGAATTTGTTGATAATTATATGACAGAAAATCCTGAAANATTGACTCCAAATGATCCAATTTCTTATGCNTTGAATAAAATGCATATTTATGGTATTCGACATATTCCTATTATTAATAAAAATGGGAAAATATATGGTATGATTTCAGTAAAAGATATTATAGCTCATTTGGGTAATTTTTTTGGTGAAGANATTTTAAATCTTCCACCGGATCCATCACAAGATATNCTTGACCGGCCTGAAGGCGGATAATATTAGGCGAATTAATTTTATCGTCTAAAGCTTGACTTTAATTTATTATTTAAACGATTTTACCATATGATTCGTTTAGGTTCTACGCTATTAATAATCATGATTTTAAATGGATGCGCATCTCATCCACGTGTTGCAACTAAGCGTATGGAGGTTGGTGAAGTTGAATATGGATATGCATTTTCAATAGAAAATATTTTTCCTTATCTATGGTATCGGAAGGGTATTAGTGATAGATCAGATATTGGCTTTAGGGTTGGATTGCCTATTTATGGGTCTGGATTGGATTATAGTCGACTTTTATATGAAAAAGAAAATAAATGGGATATGTTAAATATAGGATGGAGTTTAAATCCAAATTCTAACTATGATGTAACGTATTATAAGTTTAAGCATGGAAAAAATAAAAAGAATAAACAAAACCCATCAAGTACCTGGATGGGTTTAAGATTTATGTATATTCCAAATGGAATTAGTGATAAAACAAGTTCCCGGATTGGTTTACTATTTGGTAGGAATTCAGGAAAAAAAATAAGTTTTGAATTAGGATATTATCATGATTTTTCCAGCATGCCTATTGGCGATATTTTTAGCTCAAAATATAAACCTAAAGGAAGATTCGTTGAACTACCGCATACGACAAAATTTGGTTTTCCTTCAGAAAATTCACGTATTGTGGGCTTATCCCTTCAATTATTTTTTAATCTAAGTAATAATATCTCTAAACCTAAGACCAGTACGGAGCCTGTTCCTGTGGTTGAAAATTAATATTTTACTATTTTAAGATCATTTGGCCATATCCAAATTAAAGAAAACCTTATCAACATATATCCTTAATACAGCTTCTTGTATTTATAATGGTAATTCGAAATACCACCCAATTATAATAACCAATGCATTGAAAAATATTATAGGGGATGTGCGATCAAACCCTTCAAAACAAATATTAGATTTTTTAAATCATCATACTCAAAATTTTAAACAAAGAAGAAATGATAGTATCTATTTGGAAAATATTTCAAAAGAAGAAATTGGATTAACTGCGTTTATAAGTGATCTTGAAGATGCCTGTCAAAATGGAGATTTAGATAATACTCAGAAACACCTCGCAAGAATTTATTTAGCTTCTGATGGCAGTCCTGCAATATTGCAAAATTTAGCAGAAATTGCTCTTCAAAATATTGAAGGAAATATTATATTTATTTATCATTGTTTGCGCGCTTTTTCTTTTTCACCTGAGGAAGAAAGAGTATGGATTTTTTTGCAATGTATAATACAGATATTATTTAATAAGAAACTTCCAAATCCTCATGCTAGCACAACTATTAAAGAAACAGATATAAATAAATATTTTTTGAATTGTAGTCATTTAAATGAACTAAATACTTTATCTGCAACTTGGAGATTATTAGAATCAGAATATACACGTCTACCAGGTTTTGAAAGAGAGATATCATTTTGGCTAAACCAATGTAATAAGAAGGATAAAATTGATATTAAGGAAAAGAACCCTGATGACTTACAATTATATTTAAATAATCAAACTGATTATTTTGTGATAGTAGCTGAAGATATAATTCAATCGGATTCAGATATTATTGATAGACTAATAACTTTGGAGTCATTACGTTATTTTACAAAGAGAATTGATATAAATTATCTGCCGGTTATAGCATATAAAATACATTTACTATTGGATAAGTAATGAGAATTGGTAATTATAAATTATATAGCATAGTGACAAGTCAGTTTAGTCTAGATGGAGGGGCAATGTTTGGTGTTATTCCAAAGACCCTTTGGGAGAAAGAAGCACCAGCTGATAAGTTTAATCGTATAAANATGGTTACACGATCACTGTTATTAATAGGTAATGATCGTAACATTATAATTGACACTGGTAATGGAGATAAGTGGGATAAAAAATATAGATCCATTTATAATATCAAATTAGATAAGGTAAATTTAAATAATTCTCTTTCAAAAGTCGGGCTATCACAAGATGATATCACTGATGTTTTTTGTACACACTTACATTTTGATCATGCAGGCGGGAATACAACATATAAAAATGAAAGAATTATTCCAACATTCCAAAACGCTAATTATTGGATACATAAAGATAATTGGGATTTGGCCAACTCTCCGACAGAAAAAGATAAAGGTAGTTATTTAGAAGAAAACTGGAAAGTTCTTGCGCAGAATAATATGATACAGTTTATTGAAAGTAAAGATGAGTTCCTCCCAGGGGTTAAGCTTTTTATTTCGAACGGACATACAACTGGAATGATGCATCCAATCATAACTGATAATTCTAAAACACTCTTTTATGCTGCAGATATTTTTCCAATGGCAAGTCATTTACCATTGAATTGGGTTATGGCATATGATATAGATCCAGTAAAAACAATAAATGAGAAGAAATATTTATTATCTAAAATAGTTGATGAGGATTGGATTGTATTTTTTGAACATGATCCTATAAGGCAGGCGTGCAAAGTAAAGTATAATGGTAGGCAATATANTTTGAAAGAAACGGTAGTAATCAGTGGATGATGATAAAAAAAAAGAATTATTTTTTTCTGGTTTAAAAACATTTAATGGAGGCAACTATTTTGATGCGCACGAAATATGGGAAGAACTATGGTCAGAATATTATTTAAAAGATAGAGAATTTATTCAAGGATTAATCCAATTGGCAGTATGCTTTGTGCATTTGCAGAACGGAAATATTAATGGTGCAAGGAGTTTGCTGAATAAATCTACTAAGAAGTTAAATAAATTTCCTCATGATCATAGAAATATTAATCTCAAAAAATTGAAGAATATTATGATAGAACTCAATATTGAATTAGAAGCAATAAATAATGCAGCAGAATTTGATTGGTCAAATTGTCCAAGGATATTGTTAAATGAGTAACATTTTACTATATACTAATGATTTAGAGCTTGGAACAACTTTGTCTGAACGGTTGTTGCATGGCAACAATACAATTATGTTTGTTGAACAATTGCATGATTTAAATAATGATTCAAATTTATTTATTATCGATTTGGATGATAAAGAAATCAAGCCAAATACTATTGTCAAAATAATTAAAAAATACTCTACTATTAGAGTTGTTGGTATAATGAAAGAAATACAAAAAAAGCTATGGAATGATTATCGAAATGCTGGTTGTGAAATGATTTTCCTNCGATCCGTNCTTATAAAAAATATTGATACAATATTATCCAATTATAATTTAGATAATAATGAATGATTCAAATCGCATTCGNGCTAATAANATTGTTAATTTATTAACAAATGAATATCCTAACTCNAAGTGTTCATTGNATTANNANANNCCTCATGAGTTGCTTGTTGCGACAATTTTATCAGCACAATGTACNGATCATCGTGTTAATCAGGTNCTNCCTAANCTNTNTAGTNAATATCCGAATATTGAATCATTTGCATNCGCAGATTTAAAAGAATTGTCTAAACATATATTTTCGTGTGGATATCATAATCAAAAAGCAAAAAGTATTCAAGGATCCTCACTAGCGATATTAGAAAAATATAATGGAAAAGTACCTGAATCAATGTCTGAACTAATTACACTTCCTGGGGTTGGAAGAAAAACTGCTAATTGTATATTAGGAGAGTGCTTTAATATTCCCTCAATGGTAATTGATACACACATGATTAGAATTATGAATTTACTTGACCTTACTACGTCTAAAGATCCAAAAAAGATTGAAATAGAGTTAATGGAAATTTTTAACAAGAAATATTGGGTGAACCTCACACATATGATTATTGATCATGGTCGAGCAGTATGTATTGCGCGAAGACCACAATGTGATAAATGTATATTATCTGATCTCTGCCCATCTGCATTTAATAATTAATGGATTATANTNGTTTTATTGTCTCTTTTTAAGAATCTANNTATATAAATTCTATTATATATAANANTTGTATAATACAAATAANATGAATGNACCNTTTNTAACNAAAGTATTTTATTTTAATGCNGCCCATCAATATGGNCANCATGAGTGGAGTGATGAGAAAAATTGGGAAGTCTTTGGTCCAGATTCTAAAATACATGGTCACAATTATACTTTAGAAGTTATGGTTTCAGGCAGTATTAATCCTGAGACTGGATTCATTGTTGATCTTTTACAACTAAAGGATATTGTCCAGAAGAATGTTATTGATATTCTAGATCATACTCAGTTTGATGTCGAAGTTGATTGGTTTCAGGATAAACAGCCAAGTTCGGAAAACTTAGTGATTTTTATTTGGGAGCAAATAATTAAGGATTTCGATTCAAATTCATTACATAGAATACGTTTGCATGAAACNGCAACAATATTTACAGATTATTATGGNCCAGGATAATAAATTTAAAGAACAGTTTTACCTTGTGCTTGCAGGTATTTTTATTGCTTCTCTNGTAACATGTAACCTGATTGCAAATAAATTTGTAACAGTCGATTTTGGCTTCAAAGTTTTTATAGTTTCAGCTGGTATACTTCCCTATCCACTTACATTTCTTGTAACGGATTTGATTTCAGAACTTTATGGACAGAAAAAAGCTAACCTAATAGTCTTTTCAGGATTTGTTGCTTCATTATTTGTTTTATTATTTCTATGGATTGGCGGGCAATTCAATTCAATACCCTCCTCTATTGTGGATGATGTTACATATAATTCTGTTTTTCGGAATGCATGGAGGCTTATTGCTGCATCAATGGTAGCATATTTGTTTGCTCAATTTATTGATGTAAGAATATTTCATTTTTGGAAAAGATTAACAAATGGTAAGCATTTATGGATTAGAAATAATGGATCAACTATCGTTTCTCAACTTGTAGATACAATATTAGTAATATGCATTTTATTTTTTGGAGTATGGGAATCAGATCAAATCTTATCAGCTATTATTGATGGTTGGTTGTTTAAAATGCTTATGGCATTTTTAGATACTCCTATCATATATGGAATTCTTTATTTATTAAAAGATAAAATAGACATCGCACANATTGAAGAAGGATAAAATATGGAAATGAATGAAAAATTAGAAAAATTAANACATCAATTGCTTCTTGAAATAGGTGAAGATCCTAATAGAGAAGGTTTAAAAAGAACTCCAACTCGCGTTNCAAAAGCNTGGAAGTATTTTTCTAAAGGTTACAATCAGGATTTGAATAANATTGTTAATAATGCAATNTTTAAAGAATCTTCAAAGGATATGGTTNTTGTNCGAGATGTAGAATTNTTTAGCCTTTGTGAGCATCATTTATTACCATTTTTTGGNAAAGCGCATGTTGGGTATATACCAGATGGTCAAATAATAGGGTTATCAAAGATACCAAGAATAATTGATATGTTTTCACGTAGGCTACAAGTCCAGGAAAGATTAACTAATCAAATAGCTGAGGCAATTCATANTGTATTAAACCCTGTGGGCGTTGCAATNGTAATGGAAGGAAGGCATATGTGTATGCAAATGCGCGGTGTTGAAAAACAGAATAGTTTAGCAACTACTTCTACGATGTTAGGAAAATTCAGAGAATCTGTAAGAACACGCAATGAATTCATGTCTTTAATCAACAGGTCCAGCACTTGATTAATTTTATATTTTATAAATTATTTAATTAATGTGAATAATTCATTTGATATAACAATTTTAGGAGGAGGACCTGGAGGTTATGTCGCTGCGATACGGGCTTCTCAATTAGGATTAAAAACCGCAATTATCGAANAAGATGAATTAGGTGGNGTTTGTCTTAATTGGGGGTGTATTCCCACTAAATCTTTATTAAAAAGCGCTGAAATGATTGATTCCATTAAGAATGCTGATCAATATGGAATTAAAATATCTTCATATAAAATTGAGTATGGTAAGATAATTGATAGAAGTCGTCAAATTTCTGAAAGGCTATCCAAAGGAATTTCATTTTTAATGAAAAAGAATAATATTACTCATATTCAAGGAAGAGGAGTTTTTACANCTAAGGATAATATTGAAGTATCTAAGGGTAAAAAAATTACTAATGTGAAATCAAAACATTTCATTGTTGCAACAGGTGGTAGACCTAAGAATGTTCCAGGAGTTACTTTTGATGGTAAACAGATAATTAGTTCAAAAGAAGCTATGATTCTTAAAAAACCCCCTAAGGATATGGTGATAATTGGAGGTGGGGCTATTGGTAGTGAATTTGCTTATTTCTATAATTCGTGTGGCACAAAAATTACTATGATTGAAATGATGGATAGAATATTGCCAATGGAAGACAAAGATATTTCTAAAGAATTGAGAAAACAATTTATTGATTCTGGAATAGCGATAAATACAAATACTATTGTTGAAAAAGTTGAAAAATTAAAAACAAAAGTAAAAGTACATGTTAAAAATGGAAGTAAGAAAACGATTATTGAATCAAGTGTAGTATTAGTTGCCATTGGCCTANCAGGAAATATCGAGGATATTGGGCTAGATTTATTAGGTATAAATACAAATAATGGATCAATAACTATTGATGATTATGGACAAACAAATATTTCAAATATTTTTGCAATCGGCGATGTGTCTGGCCCACCTTGGTTGGCACATGTTGCATCTGCGCAGGGTCATGTGGCGGTAGAGAAAATTGTAGATCATAACACTGAGCCGATCGATTACAATAATATACCTTCTTGTACGTATTGTCAGCCTCAGGTTGCATCATTAGGCTTAACTGAAATTCAAGCGAAAGAAGCAGGCTTTAATATTAAAGTAGGAAAATTTTATTTTAAATCCAGTGGCAAAGCATTATCTGTAGGAAAACCAGTTGGATTTGTAAAAATTATTTTTGATTCAAAATATGGTGAATTGTTAGGATGTCATATTATAGGATCACAAGCGACAGAACTGATCCAGGAATTAGTAATTGCAAAAAATCTTGAAGCTACATGGGANAACCTTGCTTACACAATGCATCCACATCCAACTCTTTCTGAGTCAATTATGGAAGCAGCTTTGGATGCATATGGAATTGGAGTGCACCAATGATTAATGCGAAAAANNNCACTTCAAGAAGTAAAAAGATTGAAATACTTGATTTGGGAATGCAAGCCTATAAGAAATCCTGGAATTTTCAAAAGTCATTACTTAAAAAAAGATCCAATAATGAAATTAATGATACATTAATATTTGTTGAGCATGAGCCAGTATACACTCTTGGTAAAAATGCTNATGAAAATCATATACTTCAAAACTATCCAGAAGAAATTAAAACCTTTCATATAGAACGAGGTGGGGATGTTACATATCATGGCCCAGGTCAATTAGTTGGATACCCGATTCTTGATTTGCGAGAATATAAGAAAAGTATAAGTTGGTATATGCGAACTTTGGAGCAGATAATTATTGATACTCTATCTGAATTTAATATTCAAGCTGATCGGAAAAATGGATTAACTGGTGTTTGGTATAAAAATGAGAAGATTGCAGCCTTAGGCGTTAGGGTCTCTAAATGGATTACGATGCATGGATTTTCATTAAATATCAATCCTGACCTTAATTATTATAAAAGTATTATTCCATGTGGAATTTTTGAATANGGAGTAACCAGTATGTCAAAAATTCTTAATGAGGATGTTGATAAAGAATCAGTTAAGAGTGNCCTGAAGATCAAATTTCTTGATCAATTTAATATTAATCATTTAGCTGNTAAATAATCATGGCTCGTTTATACGGATTTCAAAAAAAAGAGCTAATACGTGTTTATGANAATATGGTTCTATCTAGAATGCTAGATGAAAAAATGGCAATTCTATTAAGACAAGGAAAAGGATTTTTTCACATGGCTTGTTCTGGGCACGAAGCTGCACAAACAGCGGCAGCATTCAATTTACAATCAGCTAAAGATTGGTTTTATCCATATTATAGAGATAGCGCTTTTACTATAGGAGTTGGTATGACCGCGAAAGATCATTTATTAGCTTTTTTTGCAAAATCAGATGATCCATCTTCNGGNGGNCGGCAAATGCCACATCATTATGGTAAGCGCGATTTNAATATTGTNACACAATCAAGCCCAACAGGAACACAATATTTGCAGGCTATTGGATGTGCTATGGCATGCAAATTAAANAANAAAAAAGAAGTTGTTTATGTTTCATCTGGTGAAGGAACAACAAGCCAAGGAGATTTCCATGAAGCCTTAAATTGGTCTAGTAGGGAAAAATTACCTGTAATATTTCATATTCAGGATAATGATTATGCTATCAGTGTGCATATTTCTGAACAAATATCTGGTGAATCTATATTCTCGATGGTTTCAGGATATCAACATCTTGCAAGATTTGATGTTGATGGATCCGACTATTTTGAAACACATNTAGCNTTTAAAAAGGCAGTAGATAGAGCTAGAAAGGGAATGGGGCCAGCAGTAATTGTATCCCACGTTGATAGATTAAAACCACATTCATCATCGGATGATCATTTAAAATATCGTACCAAAAAAGAAATTGTTGAAATGGAAAAAAATGATCCAATAAAAAAGTTTACTGATGAATGTATTGCAAATGAAATAATAAAAAAGGAAGATTTGGATAAGCTGGATAAAAAATTAAAGAATCAAGTNGAGAAAGATGNGGATTGGGCGGAAAGTAAAGAACATCCTGATTCAACATCTGCTACTAAGCATATTTATAGCGGGTATTCTCCTGACTATGATAGTCATCCTAATATTTTGAATGAAAAAACTGTTTTTGTAGATGCTATTAATCACGCACTTGCAGAAGAAATGGATAGAAATAAAAAAATGCTCATTTATGGNCAAGACATAGCAGATCCAAAAGGTGGAGTATTTACTGCGACTAAAGGGTTAACGGATAAATATGGTAAGGAAAGAGTTTTTAATAGCCCCCTTGCAGAATCTTCAATTATTGGATCAGCTATTGGTTTAGCAACGNTTGGTTACAAACCTGTTGTTGAGATACAGTTTGGTGATTATATATGGACAGCTATGATGCAAATACGGAATGAACTTACTACAATACGATATCGATCAAACAATACGTGGTCTTGCCCTGCAGTTATACGTGTACCAGTAGGCGGATATATTCATGGAGGACTATGTCATAGTCAATCAATTGATGGTTATTTTATTCATATGCCCGGCATATACATTGCCTATCCATCTAATGCCTCTGATGCGAAAGGGTTATTGAAAATGGCATGTCGAATGGATGATCCTGTAATATTTATGGAGCACAAGAGCTTGTATCGCCAAAGCTATGCATCNTCCCCTGAACCTGATGATGAGTATTTGATTCCTTATGGTAAATCAAAGATAATTCAANAAGGATCTGAGTTAACAATTATAACTTGGGGAGCTATGGTGCAATCGAGTATTGAGGCCGTTAATGATTTGGATCTTGATGAAGAAATGATTGAGATTATTGATTTACGNACATTGAATCCATTGGATTTTTCATCCATTCAAACNTCTATAGAAAAAACGGGTAAGGCTTTAATNGTCTATGAAGATAATCTAACAAATGGACCTGGCGCTGAAATATCTTCATTAATAAGCGATCATTGTTTTGAAATGCTTGATGGNCCCATTAGAAGAGTTGCTTCTAAGGATAGTCCAGTACCTTATAATATGTATCTGGAACAAGATGTGTTACCACAGGTAGAAGATATTAAAGAAACCTTAATAGAATTATTGGAGTATTGATGTTAGTAGATATAATAATGCCAAAAATGGGTGAATCAATTACNGAGGGAACAATAATTGAATGGCGCAAGAAAGTTGGAGATACAGTTGATAAAGATGAAATCTTTTTAGAAATCGGAACTGATAAAGTGGACTCAGAAATTCCTTCACCAGCAGCTGGTGTATTAGTAGAAATATTGGCCAAACCAAATGATGTTTTAGATGTTGGAAAAGTCATTGGTAGGATAAATACTGATGTTAGCGCTAAATCTGATGCCATCATTACTGATGTAACAGCATCGGAAAAAGAAAATATTCAAGAAATTAAAACTCCAAAGGTTGATATTAAAAAAGACCCCATAGTTCATAAAAAGAAATTAGATAAACCCAAGCGATCTTTTTTTACTCCTGTAGTTATGAAAATTGCCAATGAGAATAATGTTACAATGNATGAGCTTGAATCAATTAAAGGTTCAGGTAGAAGCGGGAGGGTGACAAAAAAGGATATTTNATTTTATTTAAAAAGCCATGGAAGACCATCTGAAGAACTGAATGAAATAAAAATGAGTGATAAGGTGGTTGAGATGGAATATATGAGAAAAAGAATTGCCGATCACATGCGTACTAGTTTAGATACTGCAGCTCATGTATATGTAATGACAGAAGTTGATATGACAGATATAGTTAATTATGTAGTTGAAAATGAAAACTCATTCTTTGATAAAGAAACATTTAAGCTTACATATACTCCTTTTATTGTGAACGCGGTGGTTAANGCGATCAACCAATTCCCTTTGATGAATTCTTCCATTGAAGGAAATGAAATAATNCATAAGAAAAATATAAATATTGGCTTAGCTGTATCCTTAGATGGCGGGCTAATGGTGCCAGTCATAGAAAATTGTGAGGAAGTAAATTTTCTTGGATTGTGCAGGCGAGTTAATGATCTTTCAGTTAGAGCTCGCTCGAAAAAAATCCAGCCTGATGAGCTTCAGGGATCAACATTTTCAATTTCTAATTTTGGTGTTTTCAATGTTACAATGGGAACGCCAATTATTAATCAACCAAATGTAGGCATACTAGGAGTAGGTGCGATTAAAAAACAACCAGTTGTTATAGAAAGTGATTTAGGAGACACAATCGGTATTAGGAGCAAGATGATTCTAAGTTTGGGTTTTGATCACCGACTTATAGATGGAGCTGAGGGGAGCAAATTTATTGAAAAAATTAGATTTGAAATTGAAAATATGAAATTGATGGATCTTTATTAATGGCAATAGATCATGTATTAAAACTCTATTCTGAAACAATTCAGTCTCCATATCTGCATTATGGGTTTTGGGATAATCCAGAAAGTATAAACTCTGATTTATTATCTATTGAAGAAATAGTAAAAGCACAAGAGAGATATATTGAACATCTTTCCTCATTTATACCCAAAGATGTGAATAAGATTATTGATGTTGGTTGTGGTGTAGGGGGAAATGCTGCATATTTAAAAGAAAAAGGTTATGAAATTGATGTATTATCACCAGATTTATATCAAAAGGAGTTTATAAATAAAAAGTTTAATGGTGAAATGCGTTTTTATAAAACAAAGTTTGAAGACTTTAAATCTGACACCACTTATGATTTGATTCTTGAGAGTGAAAGCGCATGTTATATTAAAATTAATAAAGGTTTTTCTGCAGCGAATAGGGTGTTAAGAGATGGGGGGTATTTATTAGCAGCTGATTATTTTGTATTTAATTCCAATAATCAAAGTCCTCATTTAAAATCTTCACATAGAATGGACCAATATCTTAATGCCGCCAAGTCGTCAGGGTTCAAGTTATTGAAAGAATATGATCAAACAGAGAATACGATGCCTACTTTGGATGCTGCATTAAATTTTATTAATCGATTTGTATTTCCAACAGCTGAATATCTTCAAAACTCTATTCAACGTAAAAACCCCAAGACTTATCGATTATTAAAATCTTTATTAGAAAAAAGGATCTCAAAGAAAATGGATCAACTAGATTTAATGAGTAGTGAGGAGTTCCGAAAATATAGAAAATATATGATTTACTTGTTTCAGAAAGTATAATATATATGAAAGTAGAAGCGAAAAAAAAATATAAGCCTAAAATTAAACTTCAGATCAGNGATGGATATAGATTTGTTGATAAAGTGGTTAAGAAAAATAATTTACATACTGTCTGTGAAGAAGCAAGGTGTCCTAATATTTATGAATGCTGGGATAGGGGTACTGCTACAATAATGATTCTAGGTGATACGTGCACAAGAGCATGTGGATTTTGTTCTGTTAAAACAGGAAAACCTACTTGGAATGATCCAATGGAGCCAGTTCGCACAGCTCTCGCAGTAAAAAAGATGAATCTTAGGCATGTTGTAATTACATCAGTTGATCGTGATGATATTAAGCAAGATTATGGTTCAACTATTTGGGCAGAGACAGTAAAACAAATCCACCACCATGTTCATGATTGTACTGTTGAAGTACTAACCCCAGATTTTAAAGGTGATCAATCAGCTTTGTTAAGAGTTTTTTCAGCTAAGCCTGAAATATTTGGTCATAATGTTGAGTGCGTTGAAAGAATTAGTAAAAATGTACGCAGTCAAGCAGATTGGAATAGAAGTTTAAATGTATTGAGATTTGCAGTTGATGAAGGAATGCAAACAAAAACCGGCATGATGGTAGGGTTAGGTGAAACAAAGGATGAAGTTATTAATACAATGAAGCAAGTAGCTGGAATAGGTGTTTCAATTTTTACTATAGGACAATATCTACAACCAACAAATAAACATTTACCTGTTGATAGATATGTTTCAGATGCAGAATTCTTTAATTATAAATCTATTGGCTATGAATTAGGGTTTTCAGTAGTAGAATCTGGATCATTAGTACGTAGTTCATATCATGCAGATGAGCAGGCAAGATTATTCAATGCTAAAGCAAAAAATAATTATGAATAATAAGTATATAGTTGTTGCCTTGACTTTTATTGCTGGAATTGTTTTGGTGCAATTGGTATCCAAGGGGCAGCCAAATTCATTCACTAGTGAAAATGACAGCCATTTAATTAATAATGCAAAATCTGATTTTATACGAATTGGTAATTTAATTGCAAAATTGCCAGATAATTGGACAGCTGTAAAACCATCAAGTTCTATGCGATTAATGGAATTTCATGTAGGGGAGAACAATGCAGATGCGTCAATGGCGGTCTTTAAAAATATTGGTGGAACTATCGATGATAATTTAGAAAGATGGGCTGGACAGTTTGGATATAAATTATTGGATGAAGATGTTAAATTAACTAATGAAGTAATTAATGGGATTGATTTTCATATAATTAGTATTTTAGGAACCTATACTAATACAATGGCATTTTCTCCTAATGCTACAAATCCAAAGGATAATTATAGATTATTAGGAGCAATTGCAAACACATCGGATGGATTATATTATTTTAAAATGACAGGGCCAAATGCAATTATTAATAATGAGGTTGAAGAATTCTCGTATTTTATACAATCATTAAAATATGATAATATCGGATGATAAATTATAAAAAGGAATATATGGCATACCTATTACCTATTTATATGCCATATTAACAGATAATTTTACTTGGTACATTATTTGCGTAAATTATATCTAAACAATTTAAGGAAGAATTATGCCTGAGAGATTTGATAAAGATGTAGAATCAAAACCTATTTCTGATAATGATAATTATCCTGTAATGCCTCTAAGGAATACAGTTTTATTTCCACAACAAGTTATACCTATATATATAGGTCGTGAAAAATCATTAAAACTTATTGAGGATCTGGGAGATGGTGATAAGCATATAGTTGTAGTTGCACAGGAAGATGGATCAATTGAGGATCCTAAACCTGAGGATTTATATGCTTATGGTACATTGGGAATAGTGTTAAAAGTTTTTGATATGCCTGATAATAGCAAATCTGCAATTGTTCAAGGTCTTGAAAGAGTTAAATTAATTAGTTTTGGAGAGCCAAATCCATATCATAGGGTAGTAGTTGAAAAAGTTAGCGATCAACCCATAGATGATGAATTAGAAGTTGAAGCATTAGCTAAAAATTTACGAAATACCTTTTCTGAATTAATTCAAGTTGCCCCAAATCTAACTGAAGAGCATTCTGGTATGTTATCTAATATCCAGAAACCATCACGCTTAGCTGATAGAGCCGTATCGCTACTTACTGTTCCAAATAAAGAGAAACAGGATGTGTTAGAAGAGCTTGATATTAAAAGTAGGGTTGAAAAAACTAATACTTTACTTACTAGAGAAATACAACGGATAAAACTTGGTGAAGAAATACAGACTGAGGTACATGATGAGATCTCTAAAACACAAAGAGAATATTATTTACGTGAACAAATGAAAGCGATAAAACGTGAACTTGGTGAAGATGAAGAAACAGTTGAGATTAAAGAACTTGAAGATAGAATAAAAGCTGCAAAGTTATCTGAAGAGGCAGAAAAGGTAGCAATGAAAGAGCTGGAAAGATTATCACGTATCCCAACGCAATCTCCTGAATATTCTGTTTCTAGAACATATATTGAATGGTTAGCTGATTTACCATGGAGTAATTCTAGTGTGGATCAGATTAATGTGAAAAAAGCTGAAAAAATTCTTGATGAAGATCATTATGGATTAGAGAAAGTAAAGGAAAGAATTCTAGAATATTTAGCAGTGAGAAATTTAAAACAAGAACGCAACCCTGATGGAGGAGTAAGAGGTCCCATTTTATGTTTTTCAGGACCTCCAGGAGTAGGTAAAACATCTTTAGGGCAATCTATAGCAAAGGCTATTGGACGCGAATTTGTAAGGATGTCATTAGGGGGTGTTAGGGATGAAGCTGAAATTCGTGGACATCGAAGAACCTATATAGGAGCTTTACCAGGAAGAGTGATTCAATCCATGAAAAAAGCTGGAACGAATAATCCAGTATTTATGCTTGATGAAATAGATAAACTTGGTTCTGATTTTAGAGGAGATCCTTCATCTGCAATGCTAGAGGTATTAGATCCTGAGCAGAATGATAAATTTAGNGATCATTATTTGGAAGTAGACTTTGACTTAAGTAAAGTAATGTTTATAACTACAGCAAATTATCAAGATGCTATTCCTCCTGCNTTGAGAGATCGAATGGAAATACTTGATTTNAGTGGTTACATTGAGGATGAAAAAATAAANATAGCTCAACAACATTTGCTTCCAAAGCAAATTGAAGAAAATGGGCTTATTAAAAAAGAAGTTTCACTAGATAAAGCGGCTATTAGCGAACTCATACGCTCCTATACAAGAGAATCAGGTGTTAGGAACTTAGAAAGAGAAATAGCAAATGTATTAAGAAAAGTTGCTCGAGATTTAGTTGAAAAAACAGCTAAAAAGATTCGAGTTACTAAAGCAAAAGTTCTAGAATATTTGGGCGCTCCAAGATTCTATTCAGAATTAGCAGAAAGAACAACAAAACCTGGCGTTGTGACAGGTTTAGCATGGACTGCTGCTGGTGGAGATATTTTGTTTATTGAGTCTTCAAAAATGAAAGGAAAGGGTNGATTAACTTTAACTGGCCAACTTGGTGATNTAATGAAGGAGTCAGCAACTGCAGCCCTAACATATGTTAGATCCCATACAGATATACTAGGGATACCAGATGATTTNCATGAAAAGACAGATATACANGTACATGTTCCTGCTGGAGCTATCCCAAAAGATGGTCCCTCAGCTGGTGTAAGTATGTTTACATCAATCGTTTCATTAATGACTGGCAAACCTGTTAAAGATAAAGTAGCAATGACTGGAGAAATTACTCTTAGAGGAAATGTATTACCTATTGGTGGAGTAAAGGAAAAAGTAACTGCAGCACACCGTNCAGGTATAAAACATATTATTTTACCTGATCATAATAAAAAAGATCTTGAGGATATTCCTGATCATATTAAAAAAGATTTAAATTTCTATTTTGCTAAGGAAATAATGGATGTGATAGATGTTGCTATCCCAGGATTAAATGGTAAGAAAAAAAGGACGNNAAGAAAAACTAACTCAAAAGTAAAAAAAGCGTCTTAATTTTGCCCGGTTTTTGGGCGCTTAGCTCAGTTGGTCAGAGCGCCGCCCTTACAAGGCGGAAGTCATAAGTTCGAGTCTTATAGCGCCCACNCTTNGAAAGCCCTTGATTTATNTCAGGGGCTTTCTCTTTTAAATAACTAATCAAACTATTCATACTTGACCAAGCCTATATAAAATATATGCGTTTATGGGCAACGTTTATATGGGCAACGCTACACCAAATCGAAAAACTCAACCCAATTGCCAACGCGGAAAACCGAAAAAGACCGGGTACCCCAATTAATAAAAGGGGCGCACACATTGTAATATTATTTTTTAGAATTTTTTGTTTATGGGATGATGGGTAGATTTGGATAAGAAGTGACATGAAGATAATTATTAAAAATATATTAGTTGTACTTGGTGGATGCCTCTTTGGCTCGGCTGTCAATATG